>JALYOB010000499.1 GCA_030857085.1 Acidobacteriota bacterium
ATCCTGAAAGTCGATGCCGAGGGTTGCCACCGCGCCGAGGATACGCGTTTCGAGGAAGACGGGGGCCTCCGGCGGCCGGGGGCACGGCCCCCGGACCCCGTCTGCAGGCCAAGCCTCCGCGACACATCTCCTTCATTTGCGCACTGGTGTCGCGGAGGCTTTGCCTGCAAGCGGGGTCCGGGGCCGCGGCCCCGGCCGCCGGAGGCCCCTCGTCGTCCCTCAAAAACTACGCAGAAGCGACTTCAGGCTCGGGCTTCTTGCGCATGTCGAGGAACAGCAGCGCGATGCCGATGCAGATCGCCGAGTCGGCGACGTTGAACGCGGGCCAGTGCTTCTGGCCGACGTACACGTCGAGGAAATCGACCACGTAGCCGAAGCGGAAGCGGTCCAGCAGATTGCCGATCGCGCCGCCGAGGATGAGGTGCAGACCGGTTTGCAGGAGACGGTCCGAGATCGCGGAGCGGAGCGCGTAAACGACCACGACGCAGAACACTGCGATCGCGCCGAAATTGAGGAGCAGCGGCACGGCGGCAGAAGAGGCGTTTGCGCCGAGGCCGAACGCCGCGCCCGTATTGCGCACGTGCACGAGCTGAAAGAAATTCGGGATCACCGGAATCGCCTCGTGCAGATCGATGCGGGTGAGGACGAGCCACTTCGTCCAGATATCCAGAAGAATCACGACGGCCGAGATGACGAGATAGTGTGCGCGCTTCAACGGGTAGCTCCTGCTGCCGACTTCTCCTCGATCAGGCGATCGAGCTCGGTGCGAAGTTTTCCGAGGATCTCATCGTATGTGAAATGACCGAGAGATTCGGGGCCGCGTTTCAGATTCACGTAACTCGGCGCGCACCACATCCCGAGATCCGCATCGTCCGTTTCGCCGGGACCGTTCACGCGGCAACCCATCACTGCGATCGTGATGTCGTGCGCCTTCGCGTACGCCGTCATGTCGCGCACGTTCTGCGCGAGATCGATGAAAGCCTCGTTCTCCACGCGCGAGCAGGAGGGGCAGCTGATGATGTTCAGCCCCTTGTGCTCGAAGCGGGGCACCGAGCGGAAGCGCCCTTCGGCGATGTCATCGAGAATCTGACGGCCGACCGTGATCTCCTCGCCCTTCCGTTCGAAGGGGAGCGTGAGCGAGACGCGGATCGTGTCGCCGATCCTGCGGGAGATCAGCTGCTCGAACGCGATGCGCGTCTTGATGATCCCGTCGGGCGGCATGCCCGCTTCCGTGACGCCGAGGTGGAGGGGGACGTCGGGGCGCATCTCGGCGAAGCGGAAATTCGCGTCGATCACCTTGTTCGGATCCGAGTCCTTGATCGAGACGACGTACTGATCGAAGCCGAGCTCGTCGAGCATCGCGCAGTGCTCGTAGGCCGATTCGAGCATCGGCGTGATCGAGTCGTCCTTGTCGTACTTGGCGAGCTTGTCGGGATCGACCGAGCCGGCGTTGACGCCGATGCGCATCGCGCAGTCGTGTGCGCGAGCCACGTCGACGAGATACTTCACCTTCTCCCGCACCGGCTTGTCGCGTTCGATGTGGTAGAGGTGCCCCGGGTTGTAGCGGAGCTTCTGGACGTACGGCGCGACTTTCTCGGCGAGCCGATAGTTTTCCTGCAGGTCGATCGAGAGATTCGCGTTCGGACGCGCGGCGCGGATTTCTGCGAGCGCGGTGACGTCCTTCGGATTGTCGACCGCGATGCGGATCACGTCCGCGCCTGCGGCTTCGAGGAGCTCGACCTGGCGGATGGTTGCGGCGATGTCCTGCGTGCGCGTTGCGGTCATCGACTGCACGGCGATCGGGTTGCCGCCTCCGATCTTCACGTTTCCGATGCGGACTTCGCGCGTGGGTCGCCCCGTCTGGCCGTTGGTCGTCACGCGCCTTCCTAACGCGCGGGAGGGGCAAAGATTCCTTGGAAGTCGCGGGTGCGCGGGTATCATCTCGCCGGTGGCCGAGAGAGCGCCGAGCATTCCGAATCGCGGCATCCTCACGACGCTGCGGGCGGCTGCATTGGTCATCATCGCGACCGGGCTCAACGACGTGCTGGCCGGTGCGATCCCGCGCTACGAGCCTCTCTATCTCTACCTCGCCGTCATCGCCCTCGTCACGTTCCTCGACGGCGTCCTCCTCGGCGGCATGACCGCGGTGACGTCGATCGCGTTCTACGCGCTCCTCTTCATGCGCCGTGCGGATGTGATGTCGCCGGCGATGCTGCTGCCGGCGAGCGAGGCCTTCGCGACGGTGGTCGCGGCGGCGATTGCGCGCGGGGTGTTGCGGATGCGCACGCGGCGTGCGCTGCCGCCGCAGCTTTTCCAGCCCGCGCCGCGCGTGCCGATGGGCGTGCCGCTGATCGGCGGCGACAACACCGAGGTGCTGGAAGCGCTCGGCGCGTTGCGGGATGAGGTGCGGGCGACGCGCGAGGAAGCGCTCGCGACCGCGCGCGCAACGGAGCTCGAACGCTCGCTGCGCGACCGCATCGGCGAGCTCGAACGGAGCCTCGCCGCGCAGCATGGGAACGCGAACGCGCGAGAGGTGGAATTGCGCGCGGCGAACGCACGGGTCGCAGAGCTGGAAGCGCGCGCGAGCGATGCAGCGCAGCGGCTGGACGACGCAGTGCACCGCGCGGAGAACGCAATTCAGCGCGCGGAAAACGAAGCGCAGCGCGCGGATGCGCGCGAAGCGGAATTGCGCGAGACCACGGGACGCATGGTCGAGTTGCAGATCGCGCTGCAGGAGACGCGTGCGGCCCATGCGGACGAGTTGCACGCGCTGCGCACGCGCATCGCCGAGCTCGAAGAAGCGGCGGCGGCGCAACATGCGCTCGCGGCAGAGCGCGAGTCGGCGCTGCTCGCGGCGGCGACGCGCATGGCGGAACTCGACGCGATCGCGACCGAGTCAACGCAGCGCGCGGATGCGCGCGAAGCGGAATTGCGCGAGGCGATGGATCGCGTCGTCGAGCTCGATCTCACGCTCCAGGAAACGCGCACCACCGGCGCGGAAGATGCGCATGCGCTGCGGACGCGCCTGGCCCAACTCCAGACGGCGCTCGAGAATGCGAGCGGCGACGAGCTGGAAATGGATCGCCTGCGCGCGCGCATCGCGGAGCTGGAGGAAGACGCCGCGGCGCAGCATTCCCGTCTCGTCGATCTCGAACAGACGCTCGCTGCCGAACGCGCCGATTTCGATCAGCGCCTGAGCACGATCGTCACCCATCTCGCCCAGGACCACGAAGCCGACCTCGGCAAGGCGGTCGAGGAGCGGGAAGAAGCGCGTGCGGAAGCGCGCAGTCTCACGATGCGCGTCGCGGCGCTGCAGAAGCGCGTCGATGAGGAGAAGAACACGGCCGACGAGACGACGCGCCTGATCGGCGACGTGCGTGCGGCGGCGCAGCAGGAGATCGACACGCTGCGCGCACGCATCGCGCAGCTCGAACGTGGCGCGAATCCAACCGTGGCTCCCGCCGCGTCCGCGCCGTCGCGTCCGCGCATCCTGATCGCCCATCCCGATGCCGATCTGCGCAAGAGCGCAGGCGCGAGTCTCGAACGCGCCGGCTACGAAATCGTCAGCGCTGCTGATGGTCTCGAAGCATTGCGCACCGCGATCGCGCAACGGCCGGCGGTCGTGATCGCCGACGCGATCATGCCGAAGATGGACGGCCGCGAGCTCTGCCAGCTCCTCAAATCGCAGGAAAAAACGGCCGATATCCGGGTCATTCTGCTCACCCGCGCCACCGACGCGCCGCCGAAAGGCGACCTGATGCCGGACGAAGTGCTCCGCAAACCGGTGCCGCTCGAAACCCTCAAGAGCACACTCGCCGCGCTCCTCGCCTCGTAATGTGGAGTGCGGCGGCAAAGCCGCCGCTCTGTTACAC
>JALYOB010000500.1 GCA_030857085.1 Acidobacteriota bacterium
ACCTTCACCGCCTCTCTGTCGGACAACGTCAATACCGCCGTCACGAAGGCAGTCACGATCGCCGTCACTCCGGCAGTCGCGAACAACGCCCCCGCCATCACCGCGTTCGCGAATCCGATGGCCACCGTCGCGCAGGACGCCGCTCCGTTCCATGCGAGCTTCTCCGGCAGCGACGACAACAACGTCTTCAACTGGTCCGCGACCGCGGGCATGGGCATCAGCAACGTCGCGGTCAGCGGCGGACAGGGAACCGCGAATGCGACGTTCACCGTCACCCTCCAGGCCGGCTTCTCCGGCACCGCAGCGTTCAACGTCGTGCTGTCGGACAACGTCAACCCTTCGGTCAGCGCGCCGGTGACGTTCACTGTCACGCCCGCCCCGCCGCCGCCGCTCGATCACATCGTGATCAGCCAGGTCTACGGCTCGGGCGGCAACAGCAACGCGCTCTATCAGAACGACTACGTCGAGATCTACAACCCGACCACCAGCACGGCCGACCTCACCGGCTGGTCTCTCCAGTACAGCGCCGCCACCAACACCACCTGGAACGTCCAGCCCCTCGGCGGCCTGATTCAGCCGGGCGAGTACTACCTCGTGCGCCTCGCAACCAACGGCGCGATCGGCGCGACCGTTCCGGCCGCGAACATCAACGGCGACCTCAATCTCAGCGGCACCAACGGCAAGCTCGCACTCGTGAGCAACGGTGAGCCGCTCACCGGCTGCGTCGTCGGCGCACCGGTGGTCGACCTGGTCGGCTACGGCAGCACCGCGAATTGCCGCGAGGGGGCGAGCAACGCTCCGTCGCCGTCGACGAGCCTCGCGATCTTCCGCAAGAACGGCGGCTTCAGCGACACCAACGTCAACGGCTCCGACTTTGTCACCGGCTCGCCGAATCCCCGCCGTACCGCGGTGATCATGGAGCTCGGGCCGGCGGTGCTCAACACCGATCCCCGTCTCAACGCCTCGACCGCGCCGAAAGACGCGAGCATCATCGTCACCTTCACCGAGAGCGTCGAGCTCTCCGAAAACTGGTTCGACATCAATTGCGCCCAGACCGGCGCGCACAACTCCGCCACCCTCGCCGGGGGCGCGAATCAGTGGGTGATCATCCCGAACGTCAACTTCCGGGCGGGCGAGCAGTGCACGGTCACGATTCTGAAGAACGGCGTACACGACACCGATCTCGATGACAGCGCTCCGAACACCGACACGATGTCGAACAACTTCGTGTACACGTTCACCGTCGCCAGCGGCGCCGCGCCTGCGTATTCGCCGGACGTTCATCTGACGATGGGCAATCCGTCGCACGCGATCCACGACGTCAACACGCCGAACAACTACCTGATGGTGAAGCCGGAGTACACGCTGTCGTACAACCGCGACCGCGGCACGCCGAACTGGGTGAGCTGGCATCTGTCGGACGAGTGGATCGGCAACCTCACGCGCGTCGACTCGTTCCGCGCCGATCCGGCCGTTCCGGCGGATTGGTACCGCGTGACGCACCTCGATTACTTCGGCTCCGGCTTCGACCGCGGCCACATGGTTCCGAACGCCGACCGCGATCCCGACACGTCGATCCCTATCAATCAGGCGACGTTCCTCATGTCGAACATGATTCCGCAGGCTCCGGACAACAACCAGGGTCCGTGGGCGGCGATGGAGAACTACCTCCGCACGCTCCTGCCGGCGAATGAGCTGTACATCGTCGCGGGCGGCGCGGGCAGCGGCGGCACCGGCAGCAGCGGCTTCATCTCGACGTTCGCGAACGGCCACATCACCGTTCCGGCGTCGACGTGGAAAGTGGTGCTCGTCCTGCCGAAAGACTCCGGTAATGACCTCTCCCGCGTCACCGCCGGCGCGCGCACGATCGCGGTGATCCTGCCGAACACGCAGGGCATCCGCAACGTCGACTGGACGACCTATCTCACGACGGTCGATCAGGTCGAGGCGCTGACGAACTACGACTTCTTCTCCGAGGTTCCGGACCCGATCGAGAACGCAATCGAGGCCGGCGTCAACGGCGTCAATCCTCCGGGCGTCGACAATCAGTCGATCAGCACCGATGAAGACAGCGCGCGCTCGTTCACCATCGACGTCGCCGCTGCGAACAGTAACGCTCTGACGTACACGATCGTCAGCGGCCCGTCGCACGGCACGATCTCCGGCAGCGGCGCGACGCAGACGTACACGCCCGCACCCGACTTCAACGGCAGCGACAGCTTCACGTTCAAAGTCAGCGACGGCTCGCGCTCGTCGAACACCGCAAAGATGACCATCACGGTGCTCGAGGTGAACGACACGCCGGTTGCCAATGCAGACAACCAGTCGACCAGCGAAGACACCGCGCTGCAGTTCTCGTCCAGCGATCTGACCGCGAACGACGCGGCCGGCCCGGCGAACGAGAGCAATCAGTCGCTCACCGTTTCGAGCGTCACCGCCACCGCGGATACTCACGGAATCGTTGCCTTGACCGGCGGCTTCGTCACCTACACCCCGGCCGCGAATTACAACGGTCCGGCGAGCTTCTCGTACGAAGTCTGCGACAACGGCGTCACGCGCGGCCTCGCTTCGCCGCAGTGCACGGCCAGCACCGTCAACGTGACCGTCAACTCCGTCAACGATGCGCCGGCCGCAACGCTCACCGCGCCCGCCACGGGCGTGGAAGGCAGCGCGATCAGCGCGAGCATCAGCGGCTCGGATGTCGACGCGAACGACACGCTCAGCTACGCGTGGTCGGTGAAGAAGAACGGCGCCGCCTTCGCCAATGGCAGCGGCACGTCGATCAACTTCACCCCGAACGACAACGGCTCGTATGAAATCAGCGTCGTCGTCACCGACGCAGCCGGCGCCACCGGCAGCGACACGAAGACGGTTGCCGTGACGAACGCCGCGCCCGCCCTCACCACGGTCAGCGGTCCGAACGCCGCCCTCTCCCTCGGCACCGCGGCCTCGATCAACTTCACCTTCAGCGATGCCGGTGCGGGCGACACGCACACCGCCACGCTGATGTGGGACGACGGCACGACCTCGACCGTCGCCTGCGCCGCGCGCGTCTGCAGCGCAACGCACACCTTCACCGCCGCCGGCACGTACGGCGTCGCGATCGTCCTCGGCGACGATGACGGCGCGACCGCGGCGGCCACGTTCAACTACGTGATCGTCTACGACGTGAACGCAGGCAGCGTCACCGGCGGCGGCACGATCGACACGCCCACCGGACGCGCGACGCTGAACGTGAACGCGCAGTATCTGAAGAACCGTCTCTCCGGAAATACGCAGTTCAAGCTCGCCGGAAACGAGTTCCGTAGCACGTCGTACGAATGGCTGGTCGTCAACGGCGGCAACGCGCAGTACAAAGGCGCCGGCACGATCAACGGCATCGCCAACTACGACTTCCTCGTCACCGTCTCCGACGGCGCCGTCGACAAGTTCCGCATCAAAATCTGGGAGCGCAACACCGGCACCGTCGTCTACGACAACGCAACCGGCGCGTCCGACGACCTCGACGCCGCCAACCCGCAACCGATCGCCACCGGCAACATCACAGTGCACAAGTGAGTCTCGGCTTCGAATGAGCCGTGAGCAAAAAGGGCCGCGCGAAAGCGCGGCCCTTTTTGCGGCTTTGGGCGTTAGGCGTTAGGCATTTGGGGTGTGTCGCCCGACGCGCGCCCGCTCCGGTGTCATCCCGAGCCGCCGAAGGCGCGAAGCGCCGCAGGACGGTCGAGGGATCCCCCGCCTACGGAGCGGACAGTAGCCAGTGGGAAGGGGATCCCTCGACTCCGCTCGGGATGACACGGTAAAGCGACGCACCCCCCCTCGTGTCATCCTGAGCCGCGTAGACGGCGAAGGACCTTCCCATGTGCGACAGAGA
>JALYOB010000098.1 GCA_030857085.1 Acidobacteriota bacterium
GGCTTGGCCTGCAAGACGGGTCCGGACCCGTGGCCCGGCCGCCGGAGGCCCCCGTCGTCTCTTCGCTCAGGCCTGTTTCACCGCCTGCACTTCGATCTCGAGGCGCACTTCGTTTGCGACGAGGACGCCGCCGGTTTCGAGGGCCTGATTCCACTTGAGGCCCCAGTCGCGGCGATCGAGCTTGCCGGTTGCGCGTGTGCCGGCGCGCGTGCCGCCCCAGGGGTCGGTGCCGGTGCCTTCGAACGTGCAGTCGAGCGCGACTTCGAGTGTCGTGCCGCGAATCGTGAGATCGCCGATGACGCGGAAGCGGTCGCCTTCCTGTTTCGCCGCACCTTCGACGCGCTTGCTGCGGAAGGTGATGGCCGGATGCGTTTCGACGTCGAGGAAGTCGGCCGAGCGGAGATGCGCGTCGCGATCGGCGCTGCCGGTGTCGATGCTCGCTGCGGCGATCTCGACGGTCACGCGCGAGCTGTCGGGGTTGCTCTCGTCGGCCTCGATCGTTCCCTTCACGTCCTTGAAGCGGCCGCGGACTGTGGTGAACATCATGTGTTTGACCGCGAACTCGATCGCGGAGTGGGCGGCGTCGATCTGCCAGCTTGTTTTCTCTGCCATGCAATTCCTCCTCACAACAACTAACGGCGCGCGGAGTAAGTGCAAGCCACGTGCTCGTGGCGGGCTGCCTCGATTTTGCAGACGACGTCAGCAGAAGAGGAGGGGGAATGGCTGGAAAGCTGAGCCGCGAGATCAAGCAGAAGCGGCCGTTCCGCAGCGTGCATGAGGAGGCGTTGCTGTCGATCATGCGCACTGCCGATCACGTGGTCGTGCCGCTCAACGAGGTGTTGCGCGCCGCGAACCTGAGTCTGTCGCAGTACAACGTGCTGCGGATTCTGCGCGGTGCGGGGGAGGACGGCCTGCCGTGCGGCGAGATCAGCGAGCGGATGGTGCGCCGCGATCCCGATCTGACGCGCCTTCTCGACCGGCTCGAAGAACGCGGCCTCGTCACGCGCACGCGCGATGCGCGCGACCGGAGAGTGGTGCGTGCGTCGATTGCGAAGGAAGGAGTGGCGCTGCTCGACGAGCTCGATACGCCGGTCGAAGGGGGAGTGCGCAGAGCGCTCTCGCACATGACTGCGGCGAGGGTGAAGTTGCTGGTGGAGTTGTTGGAAGAGGTGAGGGATGCGTAGCGAGTGGCGCGTGGCGAGTTGCCAGGGCGGTTGCGCCTGGGCGGCAGGTTTGGCGCGCTCGCAAGCGCAGATCGGATGCAGCCGGCACTTCGTGCGGCTGATCCGCCGCGGCAGCGCCACGCACTCGCGAGAAAGAAGGGTCCCTGAACCCGCCGTCGATCAGCCGCACGTCAGTGCCGGCTGCTTCGCGGCGACTTACGGCGGCGAAGCCGTGCGTAAGTTTTGGTCGAGGCGGGCGGGAATTGAGTCAGCAAAATTGCGCAAGATTGCGATATCGATTCCCGCCATCACATAACGGGAGCTGTGTCGGCATCGTCCAGGCTTCCTGCACGAGCTCAGGTCGCGCATTTCTAGTATGGGAGTGCGGCCGCAAGCATCGCTATTTACGTCAGCGATTGGCAACGTCGTGTTCTGAAAGGCGATTTAGCCGTCCCGCCTCGCTCTTGCTGCGCGTCGTGCGGCGCTCACCAGGTCAAATGGAACTACCTTGCCCTCCTCGACGGCCACGAGGATGCCGAAAGTTTCGGGCAGCAGTCGCGGGTCACCGCTTGGTATGTCTGCGCTCACAACGCGAACCGAAATGGTATCGCCGTTCGCGCGTCGAAGCGTAAGGCGGTATGGCTCAACATATTCGCGTGCTCGTCGCGCCTCCTGCACCCGCCGGTAAGCTTCTTGGCTCGCCTCATCGATAAGCGATTCAAAAGCGATGTGTTTCAGGGTTTCTGCATCTTTAGCTTGGTAACCTAGCAGGTCGAGAAATGATCCGCTAAAGTCGGCAATGATGTCGTCTGAAGTGAGCCTGAGGTACGGCGTTGGAGATTCTGCCATCACGTCCGCAACGCGTTCAAACGCGTCGCGATAGTCGCTGTGTTGCCGAACTTGCGTGCCCCACAAGTACGCGAGCAGCAAGGTCGTTAATCCGATGGCTGTGCAAGCGAACAAACCAATGAACGTCGTCTTTTGTCGGTACTTCAGCAGGTCAAAACTCAGTAGAAGGAATCTCTCGCGATTCGGTCCGATGTTGCCCAGTGGCACAGACGCTTCAATGCCACTGCTTCCACTCGAAAGTTCGAATTTCAGGATGTTGCCGAAAATGTCCGCGCGTCGTTCGCGCATCTGGCGGTCGTTCAGCATCGACTGCATATGCAGTAGCAGCGGGTCGTCGGGTTCATTGCGATCGCTCCGGGTTGGACGGTCAGCGCTACATTGAGGGTTAACGCTGTTCACGTCGCACGCGACGGTCATGGTGTAACCATCGAGCTCGCGCACCCGACGTCTAATTAGGTCGATAAATGCTTCTTTGCCTTCGACAGGAACGTCAATACACAACACGGCGCGGGGCAGCCCGTCGATCAGAATGCCGCGTGAGAGCGTGATTACAAATCCGCTCCCGCCGAGATCCATGTACGGTCGTGAGATGACAAAGTGGCTGCCGATAGTTGACGTATCGGAAGGCGCGATATCGGTCGTCGCTCGCGCGCGACGAGGATCCTTGGCATCGAACACAGGCCAGAAATATGGTCGACTCGGGAAGAACGTTGTTTCAGGAAACTGATACGCGGACGCATTTGCCGCATTTGCGCTCACGATCCGGTTAACGCCGTTCTTTGTGATTACGTAAACTTGTTCCGGTGCGGGCCCGGTTTTGGTGACGCCCTGCTTCGCGAGCATTTGCATCGCCGGTACGAACGCGGCAGTGAAGGCGATATCACGCCGCAGGTCGTCGTCTAATGCCGCCTGAATGGTAGCCGTGGCAGCTGGCGTTCGGAGTCTCCGGACTTCTGCTTCTGTCAGCGTCGGACGCAGAACCTGGATCGGTACAAAGACGAAGCTATTCCTGTCTGCCTCGCTTTCGTCATTGTCGGTGAGGACAGTGCCCCCGTTGCCAGTGAACACGCGCAACTGGACCTCAGGGACCGCCAGCGGCTTCGCGTCTTGCTTCGCTTTTTCGACGGCGGCCTTGACAGGCTCCAGATCGGTCGCGAGAGTACGCAACGCATCTGCAAACCGCGCGTTGAACTGTTCTGTACCCAGGGCTTTGTCTGGAGCACCATGTAGCGACGAAACCAAGAACGATTCGAGGCCTTTGTAGTACTGCGGCGTTGGCACCAGCTCGGCGGTGAGAGTATCTTGAACTACGTCCTCGAATCGGCGCGCGCGTTCGTAATACCAGTAGCCGAGCGCAACAGCCGCTCCTATGAGCAGTACACACGTAATCAGCGCCCACTTTATCCGGCCACGTAGGAAGTCACCGGCAAACTGCAGTAGTTGTTGCCAAGGTAGCCCTGTAATAGCTTTCCAAATCGACATAGACGTGCCTCCTTACGCGCGGCCCACACCCACGCCTGCTTCTCGGTGTTTACAAGTAGGAGGGACGCGAGTGCGACGTTCCCCTACTCGGTGACGCTGAGAACGCGCCTCCGGAGCGCCTCGGCCGACTGCGGGGAAGTGGCACGCGGCGGCGGGAGGTGCGCGCTGGACGATGGCGGACGCCCGCTTCGAGATTAGCGCGGCGTTTCGTCAGTTGTGCGAGCTATACGTCGGCGCCCAGGCGACAGCATCGTCTCGTAGCAGGAGGCGCGTCGCACTTCGAACGGATGTCGTCAGGCAGCTTGTGGCAGCGATAGGAACCATGGCGGCCGATACCGCCGAGCCACGTCACCGCGTCAAGTCATCGTGTGTAAAGACCTCTTCGAAGACAAAGCCCCGTGCCGGAGCACGGGGCTTTGAGAAACTGCGCGCACTTCTCCCTCACTCCTGTTGCGGCTCGGGTTCCGTTTCGCTCGCGATTTGATCGTACTGCTTGTCCGCGAAGATGTTGCGCAGGTACTCCTCCGTATCGGCGCTGACAGGGGGGTGCCGCGGCACCCAGCCGTACTCGTGCTCGAACTCCCCCGTTCGCGCGACGATAATCTGCTTCAAGTGCCGCGCGAGCGTCGCGGCTCGCTGTGCCGCGGTGACGGCGCGGTTGAGGCGCTTGTTCGCTTTAGGTCGCGTGTGCAGGCGATACCACCAGTACGAAAGCGCGTGATCCGACTCGGGACCGCCGAAAATGAGCAGCAGCGTCGCGATGAACATGCCGGTCGCGAGGACGAAGTACTGGCTCGACACCACCCACAGGAGAATGCCCTGCAGGTCGCTTGACCGGCCGAGCCCGCGAGCGGCCATCGCGAGCATGCCGAGGATAAGGACCGGGAAGAGTGCCACGGCGATGCCGGCAGCACGCAGACACGCACGCACACGAGCCGCCAACGGGTTGTGTCGAACCTTCGCGAGCATCTCACGGTCAACCTCCGCAAGCATCACGCCGATCACGCACAGTCCCGCAGCGACGAAGCGGCTCTCAAACGTCGTGTGCAGAAACGCGGCAGCGAAACCAGCGACTTGGTAATACCCGAAGTAGTCGACAGCGATCAGGACGATCCGAAGAATGGCGTTCGCCGCGTACGCGAGAACTTCGCGCACGGTTGCCTTTTCGTACTCTTGATGGCGGTGCTTCACCTGCTCGAATTCAGTTGTCGCGTCGGTCGCGGCGTTCTCATGCCTCTTGCGGCTGATCACCGCATCGTCGAGATGGATGTGGTGCGAATCGAGCTCGGCCTTTTTTTCGCGCTCAATCGCGGTCATGGGCGATTTCTCCTTACGATTGCTCATTAGTCACCCCCAGTCGCCGCGGCGAACGCAGCGTCGAAGTCGGTGAAACGCGTAACGGCGTGAGCGGGGAAGTCGCCGTCATCGAGCGCGTTCACGAGATACACCCTGATATCGGGCGCGAGGCTACGGAGGCGGCGGGGCGGCACGGTCTGGCGGCCGTCCGAGTAGACGATGAGGACACGGCGGAGCTTGAGGCTACCCGGCCGCGGCTGCATGAGAAATGTTTCGACGACAGTAAGCTGTCGCACGAGATCGGTGTAGTCGGAGAGGGCCGTCGGCTGCAGGATGGGTTCGATCTTCGCGACGAATTCGCGAATCTTCGTCGTCCGCGCTCGAGCAGCCGCTTCGCGTTCGGTCGCCGCGCGCTGCTCGGCCTGCTGCTTGAGCAGTTCGCCGAGCAGGCCAGAAGCCTGAACAGTCGGCGGTCGACCGCGCGTATCTCCCGGCGCAAGCGCAATTCTTTCGAGCGGCGTCGGCAGATCGCGGACAGCGCCAACGGCCATATCGATGCCGCAGTGCTCCGCGTACGCGAGCGCATGTTTCAGGTCAGACAGCGTCGGCCGCCGTGACGTCGAGGCGACGATACTCTTCGAACCATCAACGAGGACTGCGAGGACGAGGAGCGTGTCGGCCCTGCAGACGACGGGCTCGCCCGCTTCTGTGAGGATGACCGGTGCCGCTGCAACGTCGGCGACAGCACAGCCGACCGAGGCAGTGAACGTCAGAACGAGAAGGACCCGGAGCACGAGGCGGCGGCGCGTTGGTGCGGGCCGCAGCTTCGTCGCGAGAGCGGCAATCAGCAACTTGACGTAATTGATGAGTACGCTATGCTTATTTGCACGATCGAGACGTGCTGATGACTTTTTCATTTGGGTTTTCCTTGTCAGCATCCTCTGTCGCATCCGGGCCAGGCGAGTAAGGTCGCTTGGCCCATTTCAATAGAGAGTTCGTGTCGGATAGCTGCCGCAGGTGGCGGAACGATCGGCGGGGGTCTCGCGCGAGCCGCGTCCGTTAGACGCGCGGGGAGGGGGCGGTACGCCGACGCTCGCTGCATGCTCGTTCCTTGACAGCGGGCGAGTGCAGGCCGTATGCCATATGGCGCAACATGGCACAATTTGCGCGCAAACGGGATAGCGTCGCTTGCGCGCAACGTTCGCCTGCGGAATCTGCCGTGTTGCGCCCCGGTTGCGCATGTCGATATAGTGGTGTGTGTTTTAGGGGGAGGCCGCCAGATGCCGGTCGTTGGCCGCTTAGCTTTGGTTCTCGCGCGCGAATTTGCGCGACTCGCGGAAGGCCGAGATGAAGCCACGCTCCTCACCCTCGCGGGACAAGCGGATTTCCTTGGACTTTCGGAGAGCCACCTCAGTCGCCTGAAGCGCGAACGCGTACCGCTGACCATGACGGCGGCGGCATCGATGGCAGGCAAGCTGGCCGCTGAAGATGCGGTGCGACGCGCGGAACTCGAACAAGAACTCTTCTCGATTGCTGGCAGCAGCGCGGACGGATCGGAGTCACGGCGACGCGACATCGTGAGCAAGGTACAAGGATTGTTCGATAGCTTAGAATCCGGGACGCTCGTCTGTATTGAATATCGAGATCCGCCCCGTGCGGAGAAAGACGGTCAGTACCCGGAATTGGCGTGGAGCGCGGCCGAAGCGACGGCGCGCGGCGTCGGGCTTGCTCTGTTCCAACCATTCGGCAACGAAGTTCTGAGTCGTCCACCCGAGGCTGACGCGGAACTCGCGGACTATCTCAACACGCTCCACCGTCGCGTCAGGCGCGTTTACCGGCACATGTTTTCCTTCGCCGCTGACCTGGCACCAGACGAAAAGAAGAAAGCAGAACTTGCGTCAAAACTTGTGCTTTATGAGCGGAAGCGAGCCATCGCAATGACGAGCGGCATTCAAAACCGCGTGTTTCACGTGATTGGAGAGCAAAACAAACACCGCGTTTTTCAGTGGGTGGTGGGCGCCGACCGGGAGCACTTTATCGAGTGGTCGACAGAGGTCACGAATTCACGCGCGCTCGTACGCCAGTTCGAGCCCGTCATCACTTACTGGCGCGACAAAGGGATACTTCCCGCCGATGATGGTGCTCTCGCGGCCGCGATGTGCAACTTTGATCTCCAGGAAGGCGGTGGCAGCGCGAGCCGCGAGCCGATGTGGTGTGTCTACAGCCCGACGGGTGTCGCTGAGCAACCGCGATGACTTGTACCGTACTGCAGGACTTCGACATTCCGCGTGCGCACGGCTTTACGATGCACGGCTGGGATTTCACCGGCGAGGAGATTCGCGAGGCGCTCCTGCACGATCGCATCCTCAATCCGGCAATTGAGCTTGGCACAAACGTGTGCCCATGGAACTGTGCATTTTGTTTTACGGAAGATCCCGCTAATAGCGAAGCTGGAAAGCGGCGACTCGCGAACGAGATGACCATTGATCGGCGGCTTCAACTCATCGACGAGCTCGCTGATTATGGATGCCGATCGATCAACTTTGTTGGCGCCGGTGAGCCGACGATCGACCCGCACTTTTGGCCGCTTCTGATTCGAATGCGCCAGCGGGGGATCACGCCGATTGTGTACACCGAAGCGGCATTACGCCTACAGAACTGCGACTTCGCACAGCGTCTCTTCGATAGTGGTGCGACGGTCGTTGTAAAAGTGAATAGCCTCTTCGATCGCGACTATCAGAATGCGGTTGTGCGTGGCAACGCGTGGAAGGTAGCTTTGCCGTCGATCGACTACTTCGCGGCACGCAATCGTGCGATTGAGGTGTTGCTAGACGTCGGCTTCGCAGACTCGGTTCCCACACGGCTTGCGTTCGATACAATCATTACGACGCGAAACTATGGCGAGATCGAGCGCCTCCACCGATTCGCGCGCAGTAACAATATCTTCATCCTACTCGTAAATTATTTGCCGTCAGGGCGCAGTTCCGAGCTTCAGGAAGACGCGATCTCATACGAGAAACAGCGCGAGCTTTTCGGACGTCTTGCGGCGATCGATGCCGCCGAATTCGGGCTGCAGCACGCCACGCAGTATCCGTACGCTGGCGGCGTACCCTGCACAATTCGAGGGCTGGGGCTGTACGTCAAAATCTCGGGCGACGTCTTCGATTGTCCCGGTGAATCACAACGTCTTGGATCGCTCCGCGACCAGCCTTTCGGCGCGCTATGGGCGGCGGCGAAGGACATTCGAACCCACTTCGACGGTATGTGCTTACCACGTCAGCTTTTTTGGGAGCGGGTCGCGACGGCGAACGAACGTATCCCGAACTCAATAGGAGAAAAAGTGTGACTGACCCGTTGAGCTCTCACGCTCTTCGAGCGGTACTTTGCGGCGCGCTTGGAGATACGGATCATCCCGGCGGTGCGCTGCTCACCGACCTGCTCGAACCGGATGCGCAAGCCGCCTTCGTGGGGCGCGTGAACGACTGCCTCAATTTTGCAAGTGAAATCCCGCAGCAGCGGCGAGTTGACTACCTAATGATGAGTGACCTAGTCTCATTATCAGTTGACGGCGCTGTTGACCTACTTCGACAGCGGATCGCCGATGAGAGCGAAGCTGCCGCGGAAATTTGGAGTGCGTTCTAGTCATCACCACGCATGCTGGTCGCGCTTGTTCACCAACCACGACCAGCATCGGCCGATCTGCTTCTGAACCTCGATAGTATTACGCACGAGACAACGCTGATGCTCGCAAGGCTAAAACGCGGACGTGAGCGTCGGCGACGATAATCGCCGAGAAGCTAAGCGCTCTCACGTGATGACGTTTGTGTCAGGGCACAAGAGCTATGCGAATGGCTCAGCGCCGCCGGTCTAATGAACCGCGGAAGCGATCTGCGGAAATTACGAGCATCAAGACCGTATTCTCGTCACGTGCGCCGCAACATGCCAAACATGTTGCACTTAATCGCGGTGCACGCGACTCCTGCGTCGCGGGAGCCGGTTCTGGGATTCGCATAAATGGGTAGGAAAACTGCGCAACTGTCACTCCGAACAAAGACCGATGTTCGACAGCCGACGAGAATGGACGTGCGGGCTGCGAGGGACGTGGTAGATAGCCGCTCTCGCGCCGGACGTTCGTTCGTATGGCGCTTTGCAGTAGACCGTCGTTTGGTGATCACGCTTTCGGCGCGACTGACGGCACCAACTGCTCGCGAGGAAAAATTGTGAGCATCAAACAGTTACAGTGTGAAATCGTTGGTGGAGGCGGCGGGAGTTGAACCCGCGTCCGAAAACAGTGGCAGCCTGGCTACTACATGCTTGTCTCTCCGCTTGATCTCGTTCGTGATCTGTCCGGAGAGCGGGAACCGGTCACGAACCAGCCTCTTGATCTCGTAGTACGCGCGTAGGCGTTGCGCGCACTACCAGCTCACATCATGACGCTCGGAACCGCCGCAGTGAGCGTGCGACGGAGGAGCGCTCGTGGGTTTTTAGGCCGCGAGGGCGAAATCGTTGTTCGCGTTTATGTTTTTCGATCGGTTTTACGAGCGAACCGAAGCTCGGCATGCAACCATGACCCCGACGTGTTCCCGTCGAAGCCGGTGCGCCCCCAGATTGTCAACGAACCACATCGCAAAACGGGAACGGCCATCGCACTATTTCGCCCGTATGTTCGAAGACATCGTCAAAGCAGCATTTGCCGAAGATCTCCCTGACATCACCAGCGAAGCGATCTTCGATCGCACCGACCGCGGCTCCGCCCGCTTCCTCATCAAAGGCGAAGGCATCCTCGCTGGCCTGCCTGTAGTCGAGACGGTGTTCCGCATGCTCGACGAAAGCGCGGAGGTCCAACTCCTCGCCAGCGACGGCGATCGCGTCAAGCCGGGCGACATCGTGGCGGAGGTGAAGGCGAGCGTGATTGCGCTTTTGTCGGGCGAGCGGACCGCGCTGAATCTCATGCAGCGTGCCTCCGGCATCGCCACCATGACCCGCCGCTACGTCGACGAGATCGCCGGCACGCGCGCGAAGATTCACGACACGCGCAAAACCGCGCCCGGCCTGCGCATGCTCGATAAATACGCGGTGCAGGCAGGCGGCGGCGAGAACCATCGCATCGGCCTGCACGACATGTTTCTCGTGAAGAACAACCATATCGACCGCGCCGGCTCGATCACCGCCGCCGTCGAACGGATCCGCGAGACCGGCAAAGCGCAGCCGGTGATGATCGAAGTGCGCGACATGCGCGAGCTCGACGAAGCGCTGGCCCTCAGCCCCGACTTCATCCTCCTCGACAACATGAACCCCGACCAGCTCCGCGAAGCCGTGCAACGCACCAGCGGCCGGGTGCCCCTCGAAGCCAGCGGCGGCATCACCCTCGAAACAATCCGCGCGGTGGCCGAGACAGGCGTGGATCGCATTTCGGTAGGAGCGCTGACGCATTCGGTGACGGCGCTGGATATTTCGATGAGGGTGAAGGCGGGGGCGAGGGCTGAGGGCTGAGGGCTGAGGGCTGAGGGGCGAGGGGCGAGGGGCGGTCGCGACCGGTACAAATGCGGCGAAACCGCACGGACAACCGACAACCGAGAACCGACAACCGCGCCGCGCGCGCCGCGCGCGCCGCGACTAGGCACGTTCGTTGCGCCTGACCGGCGGTCAATGGCGGACGACTTCACCATAGCCATCGTTGACGACGACGCGGCCATCCGGCGGCTGGTGCGACTGTTCCTGCGTCGGGCCGGCTTCGACACGATCGAGTGCACCACCGGCACCGAGGCGCGGGAGATGCTGCGCGGCGGAAAGTGGGATCTCGCCATTCTCGACCGGCGTCTGCCGGACATGGACGGCGTCGTCCTCGCGCACGAGCTCAAATCGAGTCAGGAACTGCGCACGCGCTACATCATCATGCTCACCGGCGAGGCCGAGCAGGAAGACAAGGTGCAGGGCCTCGAGCTCGGCGCGGACGACTACATCACCAAGCCCTTC
>JALYOB010000501.1 GCA_030857085.1 Acidobacteriota bacterium
GTCTCGAATACCTCACCCATCGTAATGGCCGCGAGCGGAGCCGACTCGGATGTCACAGCGACGACGGTATTGCCACCCACGATTGCAGGCGCAATGCGGCTCACAAGGCCTAACAGAGCAGGCGTCTCTGGGGCGACTACTGCGACGACACCCGTAGGCTCCGGCACGGTGAAGTTGTAATAAGGACCAGCCACGGGATTTACCGAGCCGTACATCTGAATGTATTTGTCGCTCCAGCCCGCGTAATAGACCCAGCGGTCGATCACTGCGTCAATTTCGCGGCGCGCGTCCTCCGCACTGAGGCCCTGCCGGCGCAACTCATCCCCCAGCTCCGCCGCCCGCGCCTCACAAACCTCAGCGATGCGATAGAGGATCTGGCCGCGATTGTAGGCCGTCTTTTCGGCCCAGCCGGATTGCGCTTTGCGCGCGGCCACTACGGCATTACGCAGATCTTTTCTCGAGCCGCGGCTGGCGTTCGCGAGCAACTCTCCCCCCTTGCCGCGCACTTCGTAATAACGGCCCGACTCCGTGCGCGGAAACTCGCCGTTGATGTAGAGCTTGTACGTTTTGCGAACGTTGAGACGAGTCATAGACGGTTGACCTGTTGCCTGTGGCCTGTTGTCGATCGGGTTCACGCGAGCGTCACGTAGGGGCCGAGGCCGTGGATTCCGCCCTCTCTGCCAAAACCGGATTCTTTGTAGCCGCCGAACGGGCTGGTGGGATCGAATTTGTTGTACGTGTTCGCCCAGACCACGCCCGCGCGCAGTTTCGACGCCGTTTTCAGAATGCGCGAACCCTTTTCCGTCCAGACGCCTGCGCTGAGACCGTACGGCGTGTTGTTCGCCTTCTCCAATGCTTCTTCCGGCGTGCGGAACGTCAGGACCGAGAGCACTGGTCCGAAAATCTCTTCCTGTGCAATGCGCGACGACTGCGAGACGCCTGTAAAGAACGTCGGCGCGAACCAGTAGCCGCGCGCCGGCAGATTGCAGGCGGACTGGAACATCTCCGCCCCTTCTTCGACGCCACAATCGACGAGCTCCTGGATTTTCTCCAGCTGCGCGCGCGAGTTGATGGCGCCGACGTCGGTGTTCTTGTCCAGAGGATTGCCGACCCGCAGCGTCTGAATGCGCTCGCGCAATTTGCGCAGCACCGGCTCGACGACTGATTCCTGTACGAAGAGGCGCGACCCCGCGCAGCAGACGTGTCCCTGATTGAAGTAAATGCCGTTGACGATTCCTTCGACTGCCTGATCGATCGGCGCGTCTTCGAAGACGATGTTCGGTGCTTTGCCGCCTAATTCGAGCGTCAGTTTCCTGCCCGATCCTGCAATCGCGCGCTGAATGCGTTTGCCGACTTCGGTGGAGCCGGTGAAGGCAATCTTGTCGACGTCATTGTGCGCGACGAGCGCCGCGCCCGTCTGACCGGCGCCAGTGACGATATTGACCACGCCCGGCGGCAACTCGGCTTCCTGAATGATCTCCGCCAGCATCAGCGACGTAATGGGGGTCGTTTCGGCCGGCTTCAAGACCACGGTATTGCCCGCAGCCAGCGCAGGCGCGAGTTTCCACGCTGCCATCAGCAGCGGGAAGTTCCACGGAATGATCTGACCGGCAACGCCCACAGGCGCCACCACGCGGTTCGGAAATGCGTATTCGAGTTTGTCTGCCCAGCCGGCGTAATAGAAAAAGTGTGCGGCCGCGAGCGGGATGTCGATGTCGCGCGATTCTTTGATCGGCTTGCCGCCGTTCATCGTTTCGACGACCGCCAGAGCGCGCGCTTTTTCCTGAATCAGGCGCGCAATGCGGAAAATGTACTTGGACCGTTCGGCCGGCGAGATTTTCCGCCAGACCTTGTCATAGGCGCGACGCGCTTCTTTGACCGCGCGATCGACGTCCGTCTCATCCCCTTCCGCGATTTCCGCCAGCGTGTCTTCGGTGGCCGGATTGAGCGTCTCGAACCAGCGGCCGGAGTGCGGCTCGACGAATTTGCCGCCAATGAAGAGGTTGTAGCGCGACGCGATCTTCACGTGATCGGTCGATTCGAGCGACGGCGCGTACTCCCATAAAACCGACGAAGATGCCGGTCCGGGCGTAAGGCGCTCGCGAGTTTCGAGTTCTGTGGTCGTCATTGAAATCAATCCAGCGTGAAGTAATCGCCGCTCTGATATGCGCCGGTGCGTTCTTTCCGGAGCTGCATGAGAATGTCGTTAAGAAGCGACGAGGCGCCTAACCGGAACAATTCGGGGTTCATCCAGTCGGCGCCCAGCGTTTCGTACAGAAGAACGAGGTATGCGAGGGCGAGCTTCGCATTGGAAATCCCGCCGGCCGGCTTCATCCCCACCTTTTTTCCGGTGGCGTGATAGAAGTCGCGAATGGCCTCGAACATCACCAGCGTCACAGGCAGCGTCGCATTGACGCCGACTTTGCCGGTGGAGGTCTTGATGAAATCGGCTCCCGCATACATCGCAATGAGCGACGCGCGGCGTACCTGATCGTAATTCGCCAGCTCGCCGGTCTCGAGAATCACTTTGAGGTGCGCAGGGCCGCACGCTTCCTTTACTTCCGCAATTTCATCGAAGACCTTCTGATGATTGCCGGAGAGAAATGCGCCGCGGTCGATGACCATGTCGATTTCGTCCGCACCCGCGGCGACAGTCTCGCGCGTCTCCTGAACTTTGATGCTGGTCCAGGTCTGTCCGCTGGGAAAGCCGGTCGCCACTGCAGCAGTATTGATGTTGGTTCCTTTGAGCGCCTGTTTGACGAACGGAACCATGGTCGGATAGACGCAGACCGCCGCGACATGCGGCACAGTGGGATCGGACGGATCGGGCCGGATCGCCTTATTGCACAGCGCGACCACCTTGCCGCGCGTGTCTTTTCCTTCGAGCGTGGTGAGGTCGATCATGCTCACGGCGAGCTTGAGGCCCCACACTTTCGACTCTTTCTTCAGCGATCGTTTCGCCAGCGAAGCCGCGCGCTCCTCGAGCGCCACCGCGTCGACGCCGCGGACGAGCTCGAGCGCGTCGGCGAGGCTGCGCCGGAAGCGCGCCGGCGACTGTGCGCCATGGCTCGGATTGATCAGGGATTCGGTAGCGGGCTGCGACATAGGGAGAGATAAGGTAGCACTAAAAAGAAGAAGGACAGGCACGCTGGCCTGTCCTTCGATTCAGAGTGTCGCTGTCGATCAGTGATTCGCGGCGCGGCGCCGTCCGATCAGCGGCTCGGGCAGCGGCTGCCAGTCGGCGCCGGTCCAGTACCAGAGGTCGGAGCGATAGAAGCCGTCCGCATAGCCGGCGAACATGGTGATGCGGCCCGCGGCCGGATCCCACGCCATCCCGCCGTTTTCGCGCGAGTCGGGAACGGTGGCCGGATGCAGTTCGGTCCATCGACTGGCCGCGCCGTCCCACTCCCACGTGTCGTTCGCGAAGAACTGGCGGATGGACGTGCCGGCGCCCGTCGGTTCCGCACGCAGGCCGCCGAACAGCAGGAGTCTGCCGGTGTTCGGGTTGACCGCGATCTGCGGACCGAGGCGCTGGCCGGGGGTCGAGACCTCGAGCTTGGTCCAGGTGGTGCCGTTGAACGCCCACATGTCGGCGTAGCGCGTCACGTTTTCATTGACGCTGCCGCGGCCGATGCCGCCGTAGAGAAGCGTCTTCTGCTGAAGCGGGTCGTACCACATCGCGAACGTACCGCGGTGCGGCGGACGTTTCTTGCTGTCGATCTTGACCTCTTCCCACTTCGTGCCGTCCCACGTCCAGGTGTCGTTGCGATAGTTGGTGCCGAAGAAGCCGCCGAAAAGGACGGTTTTCTTCAGTTTCGCGTCGTACGCGATCTGCGCGAAGCGGCGCGGATCGGGCAGCGGCTTGGGT
>JALYOB010000502.1 GCA_030857085.1 Acidobacteriota bacterium
CCCGCTTCTCGTTCGCTGAATGGATTGGTTACTTGTGAAACATTCCCGTGAGCTTCTGCGGGAGGCTGGAGAACATCCGCCACGCGCGGGACATCATGTTGCCTTCGTCGTGCTGATGCTGCGCGGCGGCGGCGTTACGAGCGTAGCGGGACTCCTTCAAGATCCGATCGGTTTCCTGGATTCGCATGCAACCTCCTTATGGGAGTGATATTTGCGAGAGGAATGCCAAATAACTGCCGTGGCGCGTGGCGCGTAGCGAGTTGCCAGCGCGGTTTCGCCTGGACGACAGACTCTGTGATCCGCACGCCTCGAAACTGAAGTGTGATCGTGCTGCGTGCGCGAACGCGCCGCACGTGATGCCCAGGCGAAACCGCCCTGGCAACTCGCTACTCGCCACGCGCTACTACTTCCCACCCCTGCTCACGGCCTGCTCGTGATACGCCACCACGATGTCCCGCACGGCTTCGGGCGAGTCGACGATGTGGATGCTGTCGACGTCCGCCTGGACGATGTTGTTGGCGGTGAGCACGGTCGTGCGCAGCCATTCGACCAGGCCGCTCCAGTATTCGCTGCCGTAGAGAATCACCGGAAAGTCGGAGATTTTGCGGGTCTGGATGAGGACGAGGGCGCCGAAGAGTTCGTCGAGCGTTCCGAAGCCTCCGGGGAAGGTGATGAACGCCTCGGAGTACTTCACGAACATCGTCTTGCGGACGAAGAAGTAGCGGAAGGTCATCGACTTGTCGACGTAGGGGTTGATGTGCTGCTCGAACGGCAACTGGATGTTGCAGCCGATCGAGAGCGCACCCGCTTCTTTCGCTCCTTTGTTCGCCGCCTCCATGATGCCGGGGCCGCCGCCGGTGATGATCGCGAAGCCGGCCTCGCCTAACAACCGCGCAGTCGTCACCGCCGCGTCGTAATACGCATCGGCGAGCTGCGTCCGCGCGGAGCCGAAGATGGACACCGCCGGGTAGACGTCCGCGAGGTGATCGAACCCGGAGACGAACTCGCTCGTGATCCGCAGCACGCGCCACGACTCGCTCTGCAGCGTCTCCGCTCTGCTCGGGCGATCGAGCAGCTTGCGGTCTTCGAGATCCTCACGTTGCGTCGGCGGCTGCGTTTCGACTGGCTTCATGGGCGTCGATTGTAGAGCGACGAGGGGCCTCCGGCGGCCGGGTCCGGGGGCCGTGCCCCCGGCCGCCGGAGGCCTCTGGTCGTTCAACAAAAAACGGCGGGCATGAAGCCCGCCGCCATCGAAGTCAACGTTACGCTGCCGGTTACTGGCGCAGCTTGATCACTGCGGTCTCGACGAGCTTGTCGCCCGGGAGGCCGTTCTGCCACGCGGTTGCGCGCACGCTGCCCGTTTCGGTCATCGTGCCAAAGGCGGTGCGGACGCGGAAGCGAACCGTCGAACGTTCGGTCGGCTGGATGTTGCCGAACGTGAAGCGGTACATGTTCGAGCCGGCCGTGTGCATCACATTCACGCCGCGATCATTGGTTTGATCGAGCACGACGAGCTGCGGCGGCAGTTCGACCTCGAGCATGATGTCCTGGATGTTGTTCACGCCCATGTTCGAGACGGTGATGTCGAGATTGTCGACCCCCTCGTTCGGGAGGTCTTCGGGATGGGCGATGTTGAGTTTCAGGAACTGGCCGCGCGACGTCACGGCCATGCCGCTCGACTTGCACGCGGTCGCCGAAACCAGCGACAGCGCGACGAGGGCCACCAGCGTGGCGTAGAGGTACTTGTTGCGATTCATTACTTTCTTTTCTCCTTCTGAGTCAGTACTGCACCAGAGTTATTTTGCAAGGCGCAGGCCGCCTGGGCCGCGGCCGGAACGGCCGCGGCGTAGCGAGTGGCGTGTAGCGAGTTGCCAGGGCGGCCTCGCCTGGACGGCAGGCTCGGTGAACTCGCTCCGCATAAAGTACGCGCCGGTTTGCGTAAGCGCTTCGCCCAGGCGACACCGCCCTGGCAACTCGCTACACGCCACTCGCCACCGCACGCGCCCAGCGCGTGCGCCCAACTTGCAATACCCTCCCTCTGCAATGACTTACTTCATCGGTGTCGACGGCGGCGCCTCCAAAACAGCGGCGCTCGTCGTCGACGACAAAGGCAACCCTCTCGGGCGCGGGCTCGCCGGAGGCTCGAATCACCTGCGCGTCGGGATCGAGGAAGCGACGCGCAATGTAGAACGCGCCGTCAACATCGCACTCGTCGAGGCAGGCATCGCGATCCGGCAGGTCGAGTACGCCTACTGCGGCATCGCCGGCTCCGATCACCCGGTCCATCGCCAGCGCGTCATCGAATCCCTCGGCATCTTTTTTCCGCGCGGCAACTTCATCGTCGACACCGACGCCCGCATCGCCCTCACCGGCGCCGTCGGCTTCGGCGCGGGCATCGTGATCATCTCCGGCACGGGTTCGGTCGCATTCGGTCGCAATGCAGCAGGAGAAGAAGCGCGCGCCGGGGGCTGGGGCCCCACTCTCGGCGACGAGGGCAGCGGGTACTGGATCGCACGCGAAGGGCTCTCCGCGATCGTCCGCGCACACGACGGCCGCGGCTTCGCCACGCAGATGACGGATCTCCTCTGCGACGAATACGAGATGTGCAGCCCCGACGAGCTCCCCCGCTTCGTCTACGCCACCACCACGCACGCGGACGACATCGCCCGCTACGGCAAGCTCGTGATTCACGCCGCCCAAGCCGGCGACGACGTCGCACGCGACATCCTCGCCCGCGGCGGCTCGGAACTCGCCGAATGCGTGCTCGCCATCGCCCGCAAGCTGCACATGAGCGACACGGAGTTCCCCGTCGCCTACGTCGGCGGCGCATTCCACGCCGGCGATCTGCTGCTGAATCCGATGCGCCTCCGCATGCAACGCGACGCCCCCGGCGCATCGCTCATCCCGCCAAAAGTCTCACCCGTCGAAGGCGCCGCCCTCATGGCCATGCACGCCGCCGCTGCTCCTCGCGCCGGGCGTGTCTGATCGCGCGAGAGAAACGACCGGGGGGCGCCTCCGGCGGGGGCGGGCACGGCCCGCCGCGCTGGTTGGCCAAGCCCGTACGGGCGCTGTACTCGATGACCGCGGCCAGCTAGTACAGCGCGAGTAACGGCTTGGCCAACCAGCGCGGCCGGCCGTGCCGGCCCCCGCCGGAGGCGCCCCCCGTCGTTTTTCCCGCGCGACTAGAACCGCAGCGAAAGGCCCGCGGAGAGGATGATTGGGCTCACGTCCACGCGGCCTTCCGTCCCGCTGCCAGTCACATTCACTGCGCGCGCATTCGCTTCGAGCGGCACGTACTTGCCGTCGACTACCAGCGCGAGGCGCCCGCCGAGCTTGATGCCGAGACCGGCGTTGATGGCGAGACCGACGTCGTCGTCGAAATCGATGCGGTCGATGTTGCTCACTCCATTCGCGTCGAAGTTATCGAACAGCACGTAGGCCGCGCCGGCGCCGACGTACGGATCGATGAACCCGTTCGGGGCAAAGTGCCACTGCAGCACACCGGTGAGCGGCATGATGTCGATGTTCCCCGTCGCCCCGCCCACCGCGCGGCGCCGCACGCGCGCCTCGGGCGACACGCGAGAGAGTGCGACTTCGAGCGAGATCCGGTCGCTGAAGAAAATGTTTGCGGACGCGCCGTAGCCGATATCCGCGTCGACGTCGATATCAGCAGGATCGGACAGATCTTCGAACGATCCGCCTCCGGTGACATCGAGCCAGACCACGTTTCCGGTGAGGTCGAACGAACGCGACTGCGCAACTGCCGGGGTAACGAGAGAGAGAGCGAGGAGTGCAGCAACTACATATCTCATGCACGCTGCGGCACGCATTCCAGGTGCCAGTCATGGGAAGTGGGGGGGGG
>JALYOB010000503.1 GCA_030857085.1 Acidobacteriota bacterium
CCACTCCAAATCACCCCGGCGGCCAGGTCAGCGCTCTTCCGCCTAACAGGTGAAAGTGAATGTGAAACACCGTCTGCCCGGCACCTTCACCGTTGTTCACGACCAGCCGGTACCCATCCGCATCGAGATGCAGCTCGCGCGCGATCTGCGTCGCGCGGAACACGGTCGTGCCGATCGTCGCCGCATCGGCCTCGGACATGTCATTCAGCGAGGCGATGTGGCGTCGCGGAATCACCAGCACGTGCGTCGGAGCCTGCGGGTTGATGTCGTGGAAGGCAACCACGTCGCCGTCTTCATGCACTTTCTTCGCGGGAATCTCACCCGCGGCGATCCGGCAGAAGAGGCAGTTCGCGTGATTCGGCATGCGCGGATAATACGACGACGCGCGGAATGCCCGCGAGGTCGGGCAGCGCCGCATCGACATGGAAGTTGTGCTGCGCCGCGAGCGTGCGAATCGCCGCTTCCTGCCCGTATCCTATCTCGAACACGATGCAGCCGCGCGGCGCGAGCAGCTCGTGCGACTGCTCGAGAATGCGCGCGTACATCGCGGTGCCGTCGGGTCCCGGCGTGAGCGCGATCTTCGGCTCGTGAATGCGCACTTCGACCGCGAGCTGTTCGTACTCCGCCTGCGGCACATACGGCGGATTCGATGCGATGACGTCGAACGTGCCGCGCACGGAAGTGAGCAGATCGGATGCCGCGAACGTTGCTCGCGATTGCAGCCGCGCTGCATTCAGCCTCGCCACGCTCAACGCTTCGAACGAGCGATCGACACTCACCACGTGCAGATCGGGACGTTCGCGCTCGATCGAAATCGCAATGCATCCGCTGCCGCTGCCGATGTCGATCACCCGCCCGTTGCGCGGCGCGCGTTCGAGCACTGCTTCGACCAGCAGCTCGGTCTCCGGACGCGGAATCAGCACGCGCTCGTCGACGTAAAACTCGCGCGAATAGAACTCGGTTTTCCGGCGGATGTACTGCAGCGGCTCGCCCGCATAACGGCGCGCGAGCAACGCCTCGAGCGGCGCCGGATCGATCTCCGCCTCACCATGCGCAAAGAGCCACGACGCAGGTTGCTGCAACAGATCGCACAGCAGCAGATCGACGTCGCGCGGATTCACGCCGCGCTGCAGCGCATCGTCGCGATGGTGCGAGCGCACGTCATCCAGCCGCTGAGTCGTCGCCATACGTCAGCTCCAGAAAAACGTCTTCGAGCGCGCTCTCTTTCTTCAACTCGCGCGTCGGTCCGCTCGCGACGACGCGGCCGCGCTTGAGAATCGCGATGCGATCGCACACCGCCTCCGCAACGGAGAGCGTGTGCGTCGTGAGAAACACCGTCTTCCCCTCGTTCGCGAGCTGCCGGAAAAGCAGCTTCACCTGCCGCTGCGCCAGCGCGTCGAGGCCGACCATCGGCTCGTCGATCACCAGAATCGCGGGATCGTGCACGAGCGCGGAGACGATCACGAGCTTCTGCTTCATGCCGTGCGAGAGATTCTCGATGCGCGCATCGACCCAGTCGCCGAGCTCGAAATAGCGCAGCAGTTCGATTGCGCGCGGCTCGCACGCGGTCCAGTTTTTTCGATACAGATCGGCCACGAAGTGCAGCAGCTCGCGGCCGGTCAGCTTCTCGTACAGATACGGCCGGTCGGGGATGAAGCCGATGATCGACTTTGCGCGAACCGGCTCCGCGACCACGTCGATCCCGCCGACGCGCACGCTTCCGCTGGTCGGCAACGACAGGCCGGCGATGATGCGGATCGTCGTCGTTTTGCCTGCGCCGTTCGGCCCCAGGAAGCCGAAGATCTCGCCCGGTGCGGCTTCGAGCGAGAGGCGATCGACCGCCGTGAAATCGCCGTATCTCTTTGTGAGATCGTGGATTTCGATCATCCGGAGGGCAGGGTATCATCCGGCGCGGCAACCTTCGGGAGAGCCGCCCGTAAAAGCGAATGGCAGAACGTGACCAGCTCGACGACCGCACCCTGGTGGAGCGGATCTTAGGCGGCGACCGTGACCTGTTCAGCGTACTGGTGAAGCGTTACGAAAAACGCGTCATCAACTACGTCTACCGGATCACGCATCGTTATGAAGAGGCGCACGATCTCGCCCAGGAAATCTTCGTGAAGGTGTACCTCGCACTCGACCGCTACGACGCGAAGTATCAGTTCTCGACGTGGCTCTTCCGCATCGCGCAGAACAGCGCGATCGACGCGCTGCGCAAGAAAGCGGTGGCCGAGGTGCCGCTGGCGCGGCCGACGGAAGAGGAGCCGAGCGGGAAAGAGCGGGAGTTCGCGGACGACGGCATCTCGCCGTATCGCGCGCTCAAGAACAAGCAGCTCAGCGCCGCCATCGACGAAGCGGTCGGCAAACTGCCGGCGGATTATCGCGAGCTGATTCAGCTCCGCCACTTCGCGGAGCTCTCCTACGAGGAGATCGCTTCCATGAAGAAGCTCCCCCTCGGCACCGTGAAAAACAAGTTGTTCCGCGCGCGCAATTTGCTCAAGGAACAGCTCGGCGAATTCGTGGAACCGTTATGACCTGCGAAGACTACTTCGAAGATCCGCAGAAGAACGCCGCGCACCTGGAGACGTGCGAGTTCTGCCGCGCGATGGAAGACGAGACCGACTTCCAGATCGAGCCGCGTCCGATCGCGCTCGAAGGGTTGCCGCTCGCCTCGTGGGAAGGTGCGTCGCAGCGCACGTGGCCTCTGGTCGGCGCGGGCGCGATCTCGGTTCTGATTCTCGCGATCGTTCTCTTTCTCGCTGCGGGCACGCCGCCGATTCGCGGAGTTGCGCGCGCGGTGACTTCGAGCTTCACGTCGTTCGAAGCGACCAGCAAGTTCTTTCAGCTTTTCGGGACCGGTTTGCAGAGCGCACCCGCTGTCGTGCACGTCGCGATCGCGCTCGGTTTCGTGGTGGTGAATACGATTCTTTTCCTGCTGCTGCGGCGCGCGCCGAAGGGGATCGATGTATAGGCGCCTCGTCGTTCCGCTCGTTTCCGCGGTAGCGCTGCTCGCGCTGCTCTGCGCCGTGCTCCCCACGCGCGCCACCGGCGCCGACCGCCTGGGGCGCGATCATTATGTGTTCGGCCGCGACGTGACCATCAACCAGCGCGTCGACGGCAATGTGCAGGTGTACCGCGGCAACGTGACCGTCGCGAACGTGATCGCGGGCGATCTGCTCGTCGTGGCCGGAACGGTGACGTTCATCGGTGCGGGACGCGTCGAAGGCGATCTGATTTACGGCGCGAGCCGCGTCTCGAACGCAGGCGATCGCGTGCGCGGTTCGATCTATCCGCTTGCATCCCTCGAAGGTGCGGCCGCGTCGATGAACAAGAGCGCGGTCGTGGCGACGATGCTCTTCGCATGGCTGATCGCGGCGGTGGTCGTGACGCTGATGAGCGGCCGCGAGATTCGCCTGTCGTCGGTCGAAGTGCGCAGCAGCGCATTGCATTGTTTCGTTCTCGGACTGGTCGCGTTGACCAGCTTCGTCCTCACCGCAATCGCGTTCAGCTATCTCGTTCCATACGTGGTCGGCATCCCGTTGCTGGCCGCGCTGTCGGTGTTCGGGATTCTGACGAAGATCTACGGCATGATCGCCATGTTCCACGCCGCCGGAACGCTTCTCGCCGGCGCCCGCACCCGCGAGCAACTCGCGCAGCGCAAATGGCTCCGCGGTGATCTGGCGATGGTGGTGGTCGGCCTGCTCGTATTGGGCGCGATTCGCTTCATCCCGGTCGTGGGCACGATCGTCTGGGCGCTCGCGTCGATCTTCGGCGTGGGTGTGGCCCTCGCGACAAGATTCGGCCGCCGCGACCCCTGGTTCCTCGAATACCGCAACGCCCTCGCATAATCTGGAGTG
>JALYOB010000504.1 GCA_030857085.1 Acidobacteriota bacterium
GCGGAGGCGTGAGATCGAGATGCGTGAAGCCGAAGTCGCGAAGCAGGAGGAGCTCGCGCGCGGTGTCCTCATTCATGCGTCGATTATCGCGTATACTCGCCGCCGTCCAAAGGTCACAGGAGAAATCACAAATGGTCAAGAAGTTGACGAAGCTCTCGCTCGCCGCGCTGCTGCTCTGCTCTCTCTCGACGCCGATGTTCGCCGCGAAAAAAGCCACGGTGAAGGTGATCAACCAGAGCAAGTGGGAAATCCACCACCTGTATCTCTCCTCCTCCGACGATAACGAGTGGGGCGAAGACCAGCTCGGCGAAGACGTGCTCGCAAAAGGCGAGTCGCTCACGCTGACGAGCATCCCCTGCGACCTTTACGACATCAAAGTCGTCGATGAAGACGGCGACGAGTGCGTGATCGAAGAGGTCGATCTCTGCGGAGATCACAGTTACTGGAAGATCACGGACAAGGCGCTGCTGGAGTGTGAGGGGTATCGCTAGCGCGCCTGCGCGCGCTGGTTGGGCCGGTTGTCGGTTGTCGGTTCAGGGTGATTTGTCGCGGAACCGCACCACGAACGGATAACGGACAACGGCGTGTCACGCCAGGCGCGCGACCACCACATCCAGCAGCCGATTCGCCACCACACTCTTCGGCGCTTTTCCGATTTTCATCGTCGTCCCGTCTTTCGCGATCACCAGCACTTCGTTCTGATCGGAGTCGAAGCCGATGGTGGTGTCGGCGACGTCGTTGGCCACGATGAGGTCGGCGCCTTTGCGTTGCAGTTTCTCTCGTGCGTTCTGCTCGACCGAATCGGTCTCCGCGGCGAAGGCGACGATGAAGGGGCGCGGATTCAATCTCGCGACGTCGGCGAGAATGTCGGGATTCTTGCGGAGCGTGAGCGTCAGCTCGTCCGCGTCTTCGCTCTTTTTGATTTTGCGATCGGCCACGCTCACCGCCGCAAAGTCGGCCACGGCGGCGGCTTTGATCACGATCTGCTGATGCGGCGCGGCCGCCATCACCGCGGCGTGCATCTCTCGTGCGGTGCCGACCCGTGTCACTTCCACGCCGGACGGCGCAGCGACCGACACAGGTCCGGAGACGAGCGTCACATGCGCTCCCCGCCTCCGCGCCGCCTCGGCGATCGCGTAGCCCATCTTTCCCGACGAGCGATTGCTGATGTAGCGCACCGGATCGATCGGCTCGCGGGTCGGGCCGGCGGTGACGAGGATGTGCTTTCCTTCGAGATCACGCGATGCGAAGTGCGCTTTGACGATGTTGACGAGCACCGGTATGTCGGGCATCTTCCCCGCCCCTTCTTCGCCACATGCGAGAAGGCCATTGACCGGCGCGATGATGTCCACGCCGCGCGCACGCAGCGTCTCGATGTTCTGCATCACGGTCGGATGCGCGAGCATGTACGTGTTCATCGCCGGCGCGACGATCGTGGCGGTGCGATGCGCGAGCGCGTACGTCGTCAGCGCATCATCGGCAATGCCGGTGGCGAGCTTCGCGAGGAGGTTCGCCGTGGCGGGTGCGATGAACAGCAGATCGGCCCAGCGCGCGAGCTCGATGTGATCGACGCCGCCATTCTGCGAGCCCCACTGCTCGACGATCACGTTGTGCTGCGAGACCGCGGCGAGTGAGAGCGCAGAAACAAAACGCGCGGCGTTCGGCGTGAGAATCACGCGAACGTCCGCGCCGATGTCGCGCAACCGGCGCACGAGCTCGGGCGCTTTGTACGCCGCGATGCCGCCGGAGACGCCGAGGACGATTTTCATGTGGCGAGTGGCGTGGGGCGAGTTGGCAGGGCAGTTGCGCCCGGACGACACGCGCTGCCAGCGAGCTGCGTACGAGTCGCAGTGACGTGTCGCCCGGGCGATGACGCCCTGGCAACTCGCCACTCGCTACTCGCTACGACTCCGTCGCCTCCAGCGCCGTCGTCTCCTCGGTGGGCGGCGTCATCTGCCACTTCACCTGATTGCGCTCCACTTCTTCCATTGCGACGCGCGTCGGCTTGGCGTGCTTGCTTTTGGTGCGTGCGGCCGCGCCCTGAATCAGCTGTTCCGCGCGCTTCGAGACGAGCAGCACGTAGCGGAACTTGCTGTCAATTCCTTCCGGCAGTCCTTCCATTGCGATCCTCCTCTTTGAATCGCTCGGCCATCCTGCCGATGGCTTCGAGCGCAGTCTTGGTCTGTAATTTCTTGGCGATGACCGCGGCCTTGAGACACTCGGCCGCGATCTCGAGATCATCATTGATGATGATGTAGTCGTAGAAATCCTTCCCCTCGTTGATCTCGTCGATCGCCTTGCGCAGACGCAGATCGATCTCCGCATTCGTGTTCAGGCCGCGGTTGAACAGCCGCCGCTCGAGCACGTCCAGGCTCGGGGGAAAGATGAAGACGCTCAGCGAGCGCGGCTTCAGACGCGGGTCTTCCGCGATCTGCTTCGCTCCCTGATAGTCGATGTCAAGGATCACATCCTGCCCGGCGCTGAGCCGCCCCAGCACCTCCGCGCGGGATGTTCCGTACAAGTTCGCGTGAACGTGCGCCCATTCGAGAAATTCCCCGCCAGCCACCATCTCGCGGAAGCGCTCCTCGGCCACATAGTAGTAGCTGACGCCTTCGAGCTCTCCCGCGCGGGGCTGCCGGGTGGTGTGCGAGACCGAGAAATAGAGCTCGATGTTGAGCGGACGAAGCCGCTCGCGCACGCGATCGATCAGGGTCGTTTTTCCCGCTCCGGACGGGCCCGATACGATGAACAGCGTCCCATCCGAATGGAAATTACTCGACATTCTGTACCTGCTCGCGGATGCGCTCGACCTCCGTTTTCAATTCTACGACAAGGGTTCGAATGGCCGCGGAGCGTGACTTCGAGCCCATGGTGTTGATCTCGCGAATCGTTTCCTGCGAAAGGAAATCGAGCTTCTTGCCCGCGGCTTCTTTCCCGCCGATCGCTTTATCGATCTGGTCGAGATGATGCGCGAGCCGCGTGATCTCTTCCGCGATGTCGCCCTTCTCGACCATCACCACCACTTCCTGCGCAATGCGGTCCTGCGACACCTCGGTATGCGCCTGCGCCGCGATTTCCTGCACGCGCTGCTGATATGCAGCCAGCACTTCGCCGCGCACTTCATCGCGACGCGCAGCAAGTTGCGCGGAAAGGTCGCGAATGGTGGCGACACGAGCGGCGATGTCGTCGCGCAACGAAACGCCTTCGCGCGCGCGCAGCTCGCGCATCTGCGTGAACGCCTCGCGCACGAGCTGCGTCAGCGCTTCCCGCTCTTCGTCGGTCGGCTCGGCATCGAGCGCCTCGACCTGCAGCAGATCGGGGACGCGCATCAGATCGCTCCCGGTGAGCGAGGATCCGAGGCCGAGCTCCTCGGCGATCGAGCGGAGTTGCGGAATGACCGAGTTCGCGATCTGCGTGTTGATGCGGACGTTGTACTCGGGCTGCTGCGTGCGCTGTACGCGAATCGACAGATCGACTTTGCCGCGCGAGAAAAACTCCGACGCGAGCGCGCGCAGCGGCGCCTCCATGTCCCATAGATATTCGGGCAGACGCACGGAGACTTCGAGAAATCGATGGTTGACGCTCTTGGTCGTCACGGTCGCAAAGTACCGCGCGGAGAGCGCACCGGATACGCGGCCGAAGCCGGTCATGGAATGGATCATTCGTTCACCAAACGCTCGGCTTCCTCGGCGACGTCATTCATGGCTCGCTCGACTTTCATGCGCCACTCTTCGACGTCACCATCACGCGGGACGAGGATCGGCTCGCCGTAGCAGTACACCGCTCTGGTGAACGGCCACGGCACCACCATCCGGTCCCAAGATCCGAGCAACTTTTTTTTTAGCGGCAAAGGCC
>JALYOB010000099.1 GCA_030857085.1 Acidobacteriota bacterium
ACCGCCGATGGACCGTCACTGCGATCTACTTCTGCGCTTCCTGCATCCCGCGGCGGAATGCTTCGTTCGTACCGCTGAGCGCCTCGAGGGCGAGACTATGGAAATTCTCGCGATTGGTCTGCAGCACCATGTTCTTTTTGCTCTTTACCGGACCGAAATCGATGCCGATGCGCTGCATGCCTTCAATGAATGCACCGTTCGACGCCTGATCGGCCGTCACGAATTCGCCCGGATCGCCTTCCACGCCAATGCCGTCCGTAATGCGCGCAAACGCGCCCCCTTTAGGGCTGGCGATATAGAAGAGCGTATAAGCGGGATTCGCGTAAATGGCCGCCTTTGCGTTCACAGACGCGCGCCGCGCGAATTTGCCGCCGCTGCCGGACAGCGTCGCAAAGTCGATGTGCATGATCGGAAATACGGCGATGGCGTCGAATTCCTTCGACATCTCCATCACTGCACGAATATTGGTCTGGCTCATTCCCTGATCGCTGACGTCGCCGTCCCAGTTCGTGAACCAGAGCGGAATGGCGCTCGGCGAAACGACGAGGTAATGCGTCTTCGCATCGCGCGAGCGCTTCGTGTACGGCTTGCCGGCCGTACTGCCGGTCATCTTCATTTTCGCGAAGGAAGGCGAGGCTTTGATGGTCTCGAGCGGCACGACTTCCATGCCGGCAGATTGCAGTTCCGACAGAAAGTCGGCGTATGCGGCGTCTGTGATTTTCTGCAGCGTGTCAAAGTCGACGTTGCCGAGGACGACTTCCATGGTTGCTTTGGCACCGGAGCTGCGGCCTCCGCCCACGCCGCCCAGCCAGTCTTCCGCGTGCGCCACGACCTTGCTGCGGGTCGTGAAGATGACTCGATAACCGGGGACGATCACGCGCTTCGCGCCTTTCATCGCCTTGAGCGATTTGACGTCGACCAGCTTGCGAATGTCGGTGGTGGCGATGTCCGAGGGGGGAATCGCAAACGCGGAAATGGATGCACAGAGGGCAAACAGCACAAACAGCAGACGCTTCGTCATGAAATCTCCGTTCTTTTTGTGGACCTGCTGTAGATCGCGCGAACGGAGGGAAAAGTCCCTCAGAAAAGTTTCGGTGTCGCCTATTCACCGCCGCGATGCAAATCCGTTTCGACGATGGCCATGGCGATCGCGAGCATCAGCCGTTGCTGCGCGTCGGGCGCGGCCTGAAAGGAGAATCTCTCGCGGAGGATGTTCTGCTGGCGATGGACGGTGGCGACGGGCGTACTCCCCTTCCGGATCACGACGCCGACGCGTCCGCCGACGTCGCCGGTGCCCTGCAATTTCTGGCCGGTATTGAGGGTGATTTCGAATTCGTCTTCCGCGTTGCGCTCCACGGTAGCGATTTCAAAACCATCTTCGAAGATCACAAAGGTCGATTTCCACCTGAGGAGCTTCTCGCGCACCACATAACGCCTGTGTGCGCCGCGTTCTCTCACCGTAAAAACACGGGCGAAACGCAGCTTCCCTCTGATGTCGAACGCCGCAATGCCGTCGGCGTTTCGCACGACATAGCTGCGCCCGATCGCGAAGAGGCGCCGCTGGATCGAATAAAGGAGCATCGGCGCCGGAGGCGACGGCTCATATTCGCGTTCCAATTCGTCGAAGTCGATCTCGACCCGCGGCGGACGCTCGGTCGGCTCCACGCTGCCATCCGCGAGCGCCGCGTCGACGCGCAGCAGAAACACGGCACTCGCATCTTCCGCGGCGCGCGCGATCGCATCGTCGAGCGCCACCCGCTCCGCATTCCCCACCGCGCCATACGTCGCACGGCACTCCTCGAGCGACGACGCCCCGAACAGCTTCAGCACAGCCGCCATCAACCGCGGCTCCTTGCCCGATTCGAGAACCTGAAGAATGGCTTCGGTTCGTGATGCGCGCATTGGCTGTGTGGGGGGAAGGTAACACGGGGGCGCACTGTCGGTTGTCGGCTGTTGTTGTCGGTTTGTCGGTTGTCCGTTATCCGTTTGCCCCTGCGCACCGTTGCGCTCGACGCAACAACTCCCCGTGAACGAACAACGGACAACGGATAATCAATCACCGACAACCGACAACGCCGCAGGCGACGTGTTCGGCCTTTTCTCCCCACACCGGCTCGCGCGGCATCTACATGGTGACGTCCACCAATGGTGGCGCGAGCTACAGCGCGCCGGTGAAGATCGTCACCACGTACGACTCGTACGACATCGGCGTGCCGTCGGTTCTCGAGCGGCTGCATCCTCGTCTATGTCTCGGGCGGCGCAACCGCAACGGGACGATCATCAACGTCTATGCATTGTGGCCGATCTCTCCTGCGACACCGGCTGCACCACGGTCACCAACGAGCCGGGGACGAACGCGAGCTCGACCTGCAAGACGCGGATCTGGTTCTCGCGCTCGAGCGACGGCGGCGTGACCTGGCAGCCGGGCGGTGAGGGTCACGACCGCCATGACGGACGAGACGATCGCCGGCGCGATTCAGGCAATCAGTTCGGCACCACAACAGCCTCTCCGGCTACGGCAACTCTTTCTTCCCCTCCCGCGTAGAGGGCAGGCATTCACGGCCTGTCCTCCACCATTGCTGCAGTCGACGCCGGAACGACGATCGAAGGCTGTTCTTCCCCTTCTTCTTTTCCCTTCCGGATCCGCAGCATCTTGCCCGCCGCCTTCGAGACCTTCCGCCGCGCGCCGTCGGCTTTCTCCCCTTCGATGACCTCACGCTTGATGACTTCCTGCCGGAGCGCATCGCGCAGTTCATCGAGCTCGATCTTCGCGTCGGAGACACGACGCAATTCTCGGCGTACGGTCTCCAGGACCGTGTCACTCAATACCACGGCGGCAAGATAGAACTTGTTCGTCGCCTGACGGTGGTCGTGATAGGCGTAAAGACCCGATTTGAGCATGCTCTCCCGCGTGAGCAGATACAGGCTTTCCAGATCGTTTCCGCTCTTCGGGTTCAGTGCGAGGAGATCCATGTCCAGCACGAGCTCATGGTCAACGGGTTTGCCGAAGATCACTCGGAACACCTTCCACATCTGACCATTAGTAAGCGCGACCCACTCGACGCCTTGTCCGGCAGCGTAGTTCACCGCCTGAGTCACGTGCGCATCCTTGAGCTCGAGGCCGATCGCTTTGACCTCGATCAGCATCTGAAACTTGCCGTCGATGCGCGTCGCGAGATCGCAGTACGTCCCGCGAATGGCGAGCTCGCGCGTGACTTCGCTGTATTTGTCGTAGCCGTAAATGTCCGCGAGCATGTCCGTCACGATCATCGACGTGTCGGACTCGTTCACATCCCGCGACTTCGCGGCTGCGAGAACCGGGGCAAAACGCTTCAATCCAAGGGACAACCGTTCGGCGACTTTTGTGGGCATGGCCATGTGTCTGATCCTCCGGGAAGAGGAGACACGCACGGCCGCAAAAAGTGGCGTGATGAACCGGAATAAAAAGCGGCGGCCCGAAGGCCGCCGCTTGAACTGCAATGGCGATGCTGCGCTTAGTTGCACGCTGCGCGGGCGCGCGGGAAGTCGTAGGCCCAGGTGCCGTAGATCGGAATTGCACTCATCCAGTCGTCTCCAAGAAGAGCGGTTCTCGCGATCTTTCCTCCCACACCCCACGCGAGCTTTTGCCGGCCCACTGACGCTTTGGCGGCGGCAGCAGCCATTTCAGTCTCGTAGACCAGCACGCCCCCGCGACTGGTCGCGGTGAGCGTACCCTCCGCGATGGCAGCGCTCATCGGCTTCGCTGCGAGCCTCGCGGCCGTCACCGCCTCGCCGATGCCCGTGAGGAGCAGTGCGTCATTGACGAGTGAGATGCCGAAAACCGCGACCGCTGCGTAGCAATCCGCCTTACTGCCGCTCGAGCTGCTTGCAGCGCTGCCGCCACCTGCGGCAACGGAGATATAAACCGTATCGGCCCGCGCACAGCACGAGCGTTGCTGCACGTTGCCACGGCCGAAGAGCCCTGCCGGCCCCGCAGCGGGGAAGCGGCTGCCGATTGCTCCAGCGGAATCAACTCCCGGGAGATACCAGGGGAACGTGTTGATGTGCCAGACGTTGCCCGTGCATTTGCCCGCAGCGCGGTCTTTATCACTGCAGTCCTTCGTCAAACCAAACGCATCGGTCCCATTGATCGGATCGGCTTCCGCATACGCATATGTATTCAGCCCACCTTCCAACCCGATCGGATCCTCGGAAATGAACCGCTCCAGCGTCGGTGAATACCAGCGGTTGCGCACGTAATAGAGACCAGCAGCCCGATCCCATTCACGGGCGGCAAAACGGAGCGGGTTTTGTGAGTCGTCGTTTTCGAATCCCGGTTCGGGGTTGCCGAAGGGGTCGTAGCGGAACTCATTCACCACTTTGCCGAACATGTCCACAAGACCGGTGACGTGACCCGGCGTCTGGGTCGTGTAGTAATACGTCGCGCCGTTCATCCCGTATGCCCAGTAACGGACACTGTGCGGGCGGTCGGTGCCGGGGAAGTGGACATACTCCCGATTGACGGAGCCGTCGGCACCGAGCTCCATCAGCAGATCGTCGCCGTCATAGACGTAATACTGAGTCACGCCATTGGCCGTCCTGCGCACGCGGCGGCCGAGGCCATCGTAGCCGTAGGTCACACCGTCTGCCTGAACCAGTTGGCCGAGGCTGTTCCAGGTGAGGGTCTGATTGAACGTCCACCAGTCGGGCGTGTAGCGCGACTTGAGATTGCCGTCTTCGTCATACTGCATGACGAAGCCTTTGTAGCCGGTCAGCCGGTTGCCCGGGCGGACGGTCGCATTGGTCGGATTGCCGAGCGCGTCGTAGTTGTAACCATACGTCCGGCGCGGGCGGGGCAGCGCACTGTAATTCGGATCGGGTTCGCACACGTAGCCGCGATCGGGATCCATCGTGCAGATGTCCGGCGCCTTGTCCCACTCCTCGGCCGCCTTCAGACGGCCGACCGGGTCATAACGGTACTTCCAATAGCGCGTCGCGGTTGCAGACGGATAGCGTTCCGACAGACGCGCGTTCCCATCGTAGTTGTACGCGACACCGGGATTCGGTCCCGACGTGATTCCCGTGTAATTCTCCGACAGAGCGGTATGCAGCGATCCGATCTCGTGAATGATCCCGAATCGCGGATAGTACGTATGCGTCACCATCCCGTCGCCATTGCGCACGAGGATCGTGTTCTCGCCGTTGAAGTCGCGCAGGCGCTCGAATTCGCCTTGTGCGGTGTAGCGATAGCCGATGCTGCGCGCGCTCCACGGTCCTGTAATCGACAACTCTTCGCGCTGTCCGCGGCGATTCAGTGTTTCGTCGACCGTGATTGAGGCGGATCCAAGACGCAGGCGTGAGACATCCGGCCGGCCGGCCGCATCCACAATGAATTCATTGGTGCTCTCATTGTTCGAAACGGTTACCTTTCGACCGTCGGCATCATAGGTCCAGGTCGTGCGGACATTATCGGCGTCGCGATACAGCAACCGGCCGACCGCGTCGTATTCGAACGTGACCGCCTGACCCCGACGGTTCACGGTCCTGATCACATTGCCCGCTGCATCGTACGTGTGACGGATCGAAAGATTCGAGGGATCGATTTCCTCCTCGACCCACCCCAGCACATTGCGCTTGTACGTGTATGTCTGACCCAGAGGATCGGTGACGCTGTACAGGCCCCGTTCGCCCTGATACGAATAGGTCGTCTGCTGCTGCGCCGCGTCCCTGGTGCTCTTCACACGGTTGATCGCGTCATAGTCGGTCGCCTGAACGAGCACAGATGCCGTGCCGCCGGAAGGGCTGGACATATAGATCTCTTTGACCCGGCCAAAATTGTCCGTGTCGTAGCGGGCACCGCGCCGGTACGAGGTCGACGCACTCCCGCTGGAGGTACTGGCAAGATTTCCGAGGCTGTCGTACAGATAGCCGGTTTCGTGTCCCTCGGCGTCGGTTTCGGCTGTGACGAGGCCACGGCTGTCGATCTGGTACGAGGTCGACGAGAAGGACGTATCGGTGCGCCGTACCTTCACCACGTCCGTTCCTGCGCGCGTCGTAGCCGGTGACGTGCCGTACTCGAAAATCGTCTCCGTCGTGTCGCCCCAGATGTGCGTGGGGCGGCGCCAGCCGTTCTCTTCGTAGGCGTAATGGACCGTCGTCCCGAGCGTCTCGTCGGTCGTTTCCTTCAGTAAATAGCCATCCCAGACATTTTTGATCGTGTGTCCAATGGCGTCAGTGGTGCGCTCCGGTTGCGAATGGAGATTGCGCACGACGCTGGTGATCCGCCCGACTGCATCTTTGGTCCAGACGGGCGCGCCAAAGCGGTCGAGGCGCATGTACGTCGTCTTGCCGCGCGCATCGGTGGCCGAGATTTCGACGTTTGCCGCGGCAACGTTCGGTGCAGCGGTCTGCAGCGTCGTTCCGGAATTCGCCGGCGGCAGCACTGCAGCGTGCAGAGACTTCGACGATTCGACTGGCCGCGACGGCTGACCGGCCACATTGATCGTAGGCGCGGTGATCGTCGCAACCATTCCGCCGACGTCATAGCCGACGTCCCAGCGTCCGCCGGCACGATCGCTCCAGCCGCGCAGGCGTGATCCGTCGTATTCGGCACCCTGAAGGTCATAGGTGTTCATCGGGTCGGTAATGTGGGTGATGTTGTCGGCACCGTCGCGCGTGAGCGTCACTACGCGGCCGCCGAAATCGACGATTGCGCGCAGCCGCTGCGCGCCCGTTCCACCAGCGGCGTAGCGCAGCAGGATCGGCTTGCCGAACGGATCAGTGATGTCGTCGAGATGCCCATCCACGTAACCGTATGTCGTCCGGTTCTCATACCGATCCTCGGAGGAGATGAGGAAGCCGTCGGATGAGAACGTGGAGACAGCACCGCCCGGATAGCTGCGTATGTAATTCGCACCATTGAACGTGATGTCGCTCCACTCCCCTTTCGGCCGCACATACGTGCACGGAGTTGCGCAACCCGCCGGACGTGCGTAGTACTGGATCGTGCCGAGACCGGACGTCACGACGAGCGACTGATCGCTCTGGACATGGATCTTCTGCAACCCGCCGATGGTCCAGCCGGGTCCGATGGCGCTTGCGCGTTCATTGAGCACGAGCACGCGCACCGGCTGCGACGCCTGCGCGTACACCTGACCGCCGCGCCATTTGCGCACGACGACCGCAATCGTGTACGCGCCCGTCGGGTACGAAGCGGGGACATCGGCCTGCGCCGCAAGGCGCGTCACACCCGCTGCACCACGGTAGAAATTCTCATAGCCGCCGTTCGACAGGAGAATCGGCGTGCCGTCGAGCTGATACAGACGAATCGAATACTGCTCCGGCGGCACAGGGTCGTCGACATTGACCTGCACCAGTGCCGACGGTGCGGCCTGCGCGCTCGAGTAATACAGCGTCACGGAACGCTCGCTGCCGAAGCTCACGTAAGCGGGCGTCGAGTAGCTGAGCTCTGCCGCGAACTGCGCAACATTGAGGTTCTCGTCGTTGTGCGGCGACAGATCGATCGCGAACGAGCCCGGCGCCGCGACGCTCAGTTGATAGCTGCCACTGTCGGTCACCGTCGATACGTCCGTCTGAACGGCGGTGAGCCGCATTTCGCCCGAGCCGCTCGCGCCGGCTGAGTAGCCGACGGTAACCGGTGTCGACGCGCCGGGGGTGAGGGCCACTTCGGACAAGCTGGGCGCGCCGCAGGTGATGGCGACGCCGCAGGTCACGGCGAGCCGGTATGTCACCGATGCCGAGCCGGTGTTGGTCACTGTGAACGTCTGTGTGCCCGAACTCGACGGCGACACGCTGACGGCCGCGGCGTCGGGTGTCACGGAAACCGACGAACCGGGCGAGGGCGGCGGCGGTGTGGTTGCGCCTGCAATGAGCGCTCTGTAACGCTCGCCCAATGCCGTCAATGTGCGGGCGGTGGTCGCCTCATTGTTGAAGGTCGTGAGGCGATTCTGGCCGTCCTGCCAGAAGTCGTAGCTCCACCAGAACACAGAGGCAACAGTGGAATTCGCGTTGAGGTACGCGAACATCTGGTCCATGCCCGAGAGCATGCGCGGGTCATAGCCCTGCCACGGATAACCGATCGCAATCACCACCGGCTTGTTGCGCTGCTGCGCAAACGCAATGGCGCGATCCGTTTTCGCTCTCCATCCGCTGATGTCCGAGGGATCGGTCCAGATGCCGTTTTCCCAATACATGTGGAAGCGCCATTCCACGGCGGGAGGCGCAGAGCCGAATTGCGCGACATACGAGTCATAGAACTCGCCGGCGTATTCGACGAATGCGGTCGGATACGACTCGAGCGTCGCACGCACCTGCTCGAAGCCGCCGGGCGACGTGCGCGCGGTTGGATCGACATTGTGCAGATCGTCGACAAATTTTTTGTACGCACGGGCGTACTGAGCCGGCGTCACCTGCGTGCAACCGGGAGTCGTGTAATTGGTCTTGTGATTGCCGACGCTGCCGTGTGCCGGCTCGTCGAGATAGATGAAGTGGCTGCCGGGATGCGCCGCGGCGAATGCGTTGACGGCCGCGACGTCATAGCCGAGGTCGGGATCGCCGTTGGGATAATAACTGGGGGCGCAGCCGGTCCAGTGAATCCACTGGCGCGGCTGCCGCGCGTCGAGACCGCCATACTGCAGCGGGATGCCGTTCGAATTGCCGATGTTGCTCGTGTACATCGAGTACGCCGTGAACTTGCTGGCCGGCGTGGAGGGCGGCGGGTTCGTGCTGCCGGTCGAATAGGTGACCGTAATCGTCCGCTCGGTGACATTGTTCGAGGTGTCGGCGATCGAAACACGAATCGTGTTCAAGCCGGGCGTGAGCTGCAGCGTCGTCGACGACTGGATGTACGCTGGCTGGGTGGGGCTGGTGAAGTATTGCGTGACGTCCGCGCCATTGAAGAAGATGCGCAGCGAGTCGCGATTGAGGCCGACGTCGTCCCGCATGTCGATGGTCAGCTGGAATGAGGGCGTGGTCTGTGTCGTGCCATCGGCCTTATTGAAGTCGATCGTCGGACGGGTGGCGTCGGTCGCATACGTGACAGTGAGCGAGCGATCGGCCAGATTTCCGGCGACGTCGGTGATCGTCACGCGAATCGTGTTCAGTCCCGGCGCGAGCTGCAGCGTCGTGGACGACTGGATGTACGCCGGTTGGGCGGGACTGGTGAAGTATTGCGTGACGTCCGCGCCATTGTGGTAGATGTGCAGACTGCCGCGATTGAGCTCGACGTTGTCCCGCATGTCGATGGTCAACTGGAACGATGGCGTGGTCTGGCTTGTGTTGGATGCTTTGTTGAACTCGATCGTCGGTGCGGTCGTGTCGGCGTTGTACGTCACCGTCAATGTCGACACGGTCGCATTGCCTGCTGTGTCCGCAATACTCGCGCGGATCGTGTTCAATCCCGGCGCGAGTTGCAGCGTCGTGGAGGACTGGATGTAGGCGGACTGCGTCGGGCTGGTGAAGTTCTGCGTGACATTCACGCCGTTGTGCTCGATGCACAGACTGCTCGCATTCAGAGCGCGTTCGTCTCGGAAGTCGATCGTCAACTGGAACGAGGGTGTGTTCTGCGTCGTCCCCGATTGTTTGTTGAACGTGATGGTGGGCGGCGTATTGTCGCTCGCGACCGGGGTGACCTGCAATGAGCCGAACCCGCGACGCTGATCCCATGCGATATGAACGGCCTCGAACGAAAGCGTTCCGGTCTGTCCTGCCGTTCCGGGCGCGACGGTAAAGGCCACGCTCACGTCGGCATAACCGCCGGCCGGAATCACGGCAGTCGCGGGACTGACGCTCACGCCTGTGAATACGGCGTCGCCGCGCGCCTGCATTGCGTAGGTGTATGGGTCGCCGTAAGGGTTCTTGTTGTAGACGCGGAAAACGCGCGTTGCCGTCCTCCCCTCGCCGAGGGATTCGGCTGGCGGGGAGGTGACATCGGTGCGGACGGCGACCTTGAAATTGCCGGTCGTGGAGCTCGCCGGCAGCGCCTCGTCATATGCCTTGAGGGTGACGAGCATGTCCGCGCCGTCCCAGCTGCTGTTCGCCATCACATAGCGGACGCTGAAGTAGACGTCGCCGTTTGCGGCGGCGAGGTAGCAGGGGACGTTCAGATTGGTCGGCGGCCCTTGTGTGACGTCGTCCATGTTGGACGTAATGCCGGGCGCGCGGCCGACCTCGAGGCAGAGCCGGCGCTGTGTATCGGACGGATTGTGCACACCGATCACGCGCGTGTACGCCTGACCGCGCAATCCGTATGGAGAGCCGTCGGCGACGGTCAGCACCGGAGGGGCGACGAAGGAGTAGGTGACGCTCGCCGTTCCCTCGCGATCGCCATAAGAGGGGTCATAGGCGCGGAGCGTCAATCGACCCGCGTGCCGTGTGGCAGAAGGAGAAATCGTAAAGTCGACGTTGACGTCGGCGTAGCTGTTCGGGGGAATGGTGACGCTCGGCACGTGCGCCTGAACGTCGGTAATGCCCGAGTCGCCGGAGGGTGCGAGATTGTACGTGCGCGGCGTCCCGGTCGAGTCGATGTTGTAAATCCGGAACGAGCGTGTGTACCGCTGGCCGGTCTGCAGCGACTCGGCAGGCGGCGCGTCGATCGTCGTCGCGACGGTGATCTTGAACCATGGCTCGACCGCCATCCAGGGCGCGAGCTCGTCGGAGACATAGACGAACACCTGAATGGCGTCGCCGTCCCAGTCGCTGTTCGCCATTGTGTACGTCAGCGGAACACTGCGGGTCTGGCC
>JALYOB010000505.1 GCA_030857085.1 Acidobacteriota bacterium
GCGCAAGGTGCTGCCGTCCTCCGCGCCGGAGCTCAATCAGGCGAACATCGGCAAGATCGTCGACCAGCTCGCGCGGCAGCGTCCCGAGAGTCCGCTCGAGGAAATCCAGCAGCAGAACGCCGAGCTGCTCAAGGCGCTCAGCGAATTGAACGAGCGTCAGGAAGAGCAGGAGCGGCTCAATCAGGAGCTCGAAGATACGAATCGCGGCGTGCTCGCGCTGTATGCGGAGCTCGATGAGAAAGCGGAGACGCTGCGCCGCGCGGATCAGGTGAAGTCGCGTTTTCTCTCGGACATGGGACACGAGTTCCGCACGCCGGTGAACTCGATTCTCGCGCTCACGCGCCTGCTCGACGAGGCGGCTCTCGATCCGGAAGGGCGCAAGCAGGTCTCGCTCATTCGCCGCGCGGCGGAAGATCTCGAGAGTCTGGTCAACGATCTTCTGGATCTCGCGAAGATCGAAGCGGGCAAGATCGAAGTGCGCGCCGCGGAGTTCGAGGTCTCGAATCTCTTCAGCGCGCTGCGCGGCATGTTGCGGCCGCTGCTGCTGAATCGCTCGCTGTCGCTCGTCTTCGATGAGCCCGAGAATCTGCCGCCGCTCTACACGGATGAGGGGAAGGTTTCGCAGATTCTGCGCAACTTCATTTCGAACGCGCTCAAGTTCACGGAAGCGGGCGAGGTGCGCGTTTCCGCATCGCACGGGCAGGCCGGCGACACCGTGACGTTCTGCGTCGCCGATACGGGAATCGGCATTGCGGCCGAGGATCAGGAGCGGATTTTCGAGGAGTTCATGCAGATCGATAATCCGCTGCAACGCGAGCACAAAGGAACCGGACTCGGATTGCCGCTCACGCGCAAGCTGGCCACGCTGTTAGGCGGGCGTGTGGGGGTGCGCAGCACGTCCGGCGTCGGCTCGACGTTCTGGGCCGAGATTCCGATGCGCTATGCAGGGGCGGACGCGGACCGCGCGCACCAGAAGAACGGCAAGGGTCCGGTCGCACTGCGCGTGCTCGTGGTCGATGACGACGTGGCGGCGCGCTACACCGTGAGCACGTTCGCCACCCGGCCGGGAACGGAGATTCTCGAAGCGGAGAATGGCCTCACCGGCATCACCCGCGCGCAGAGCGATCGCCCCGACGTGATCCTGCTCGACCTGATGATGCCCGGCATCGGCGGCCACGAAGTGCTGCAGCGACTGAAAAGTGATCCCGCGACCGCCAGCATCCCGGTCGTGATCGTGACCTCCCGCTTCGTCAACGACGAAGAAAAGCGACAGATCCTCACCAAGGCTGTCAACGTTCTCTACAAGGGTGATCTCGCCCGCGAGACAGTGACGCGGGCGATCGATGATGCGGTAGGGGCGCGGTAAGTTCCTCGGAGTACCTCGGAGTTCCTCGGAGTACCTCGGAGTTCCTCGGAGGAGCTTAGGTTGCTGATCCCCTCCGAGGTACTCCGAGGAACTCCGAGGAACCCGAGGAACTCCGAGGAACTCGACCCGTCATCCCATCAACGCTTCCACACACCTCGCGAGCTCGCCCACGTCGAGGGGTTTGCGGAAGACGCGGCGGACGATGGTGGGGAAGCGTTCCTGGACGGCGCTGTTCGGCACCTGTTCGACGGATGCGCCGGTGATGACGATGACGGCCGGAAGGTCGTTGATGTTTTTGACCGACGGATCGGAGGTCATCGCCGCGAGGGAGTCGAGAAAGTCGATGCCGGTCATGTACGGCATCATCAGATCGAGGATCACCGCCGCGTATTTTTTCGTGGTGACGTGATGCAGCGCGTCGACGCCGTCGCGGGCGCCTTCCACGGTGACCGTCCCGTGCTCTTTGAGGTAGTCGATGAGCAGGGAGCGAATCGAGTCGTCGTCTTCTACGATCAGGACATTGCCTTGCGGCATTCGGGCGCGCCTCGCGGGTGGAAGAGAAGCACGGCTTTTGCCAGCTGCGCTGGCCGGCGCTACCAGCCCATCCGCTCGCGCAGCGCGGTGATGTGGCCGACGTGATGGCGGCCGTGCCACGCGTAGAGCGAGATGAGCCAGTCGATGGTGAGGATGCCCTGGTGCTCCGGATGGCGGAAGGTGCGTTTCAGCTCTTCTTCGCCGAGGGAGCGGAGGAGGGTGACCCAGCGTGCGTGCAGCGATTCGAGGAGAGTGAGGGACGTCTCGACGGGAGTGTCGCGCGAATCGCTCAATTCCGCCCACGCTGCTTCGTCGTAGGGGCGGATCGCGGGATCGGTTTCCGTCAACGCGAGCTTGAGCCGCATGTAGGAGTTCATGTGGCTGTCGGGGAGGTGATGCACGACCTGCCGCACCGTCCAGCCGCCTTCGCGATACGGCGTGTCGAACTGCGACTCGTCGAGCCCGCGCACGGCCTCGCGCAAAAGGGCGGGCGCCGCGGCGATCTCGTCGATCATCGCGCGGCGCTCGTCCGGATTCAATTGTTCGCGTCGTTCGTAGCGGCCGACCGGGAAGCGCGGATCATTCGTCATGATCCGCGGAGTCTACTTCTTGTCGCCGTCCCAATCGCGACCCGCTTCACGCGAGCCGTTGTCGTCGCGGACTTCCGGTTTCTCCGAGCCGAAGCTCTTTCCGCCGGATTTGCCCGCACCCATGTGCCCGCCACTCTTGTGCTTCTGCTCCGGCTCCGCCGGACGATTGCTGGAGGCGGAGTCGTCTCCGCCACGGTTGTTCTGGTTGCTCATTTTGTGTTGCCTCCGGAGAGGAGACTTCGCAACCGGCGTGCCGTGAATGGTTGTCCGTTGTCCGTTGTCCGTTGTCCGTTATCCGAAGAGGCACCCTGAACGGACAACGAACAACGGACAACGGCGCGCGCACAGCGCGCGCCTTACAGCTTCACCAGATCCGAATACGTCTCCGGACGGCGGTCGCGGAAGAACTGCCAGGTGTTGCGCACTTCGCGGATTTTGTCGAAGTCGAGCTCCGCGGTGACCAGCGCATCTTTGTCGCGCTCAGCCATCGAAACGAACTGGCCGCGGGGGTCGCAGAAGTAGCTCTGGCCGTAGAACTCGCCGATGTTCCACGGCGCTTCGAAGCCGACGCGGTTGATTGCGCCGACGAAGTAGCCATTGGCGACGGCGTGTGCGGGCTGTTCGAGTTTCCAGAGGTATTCCGACAGGCCGGCCACCGTCGCGGAGGGATTGAACACGATCTCCGCGCCATTGAGGCCGAGCTCGCGCGCGCCTTCGGGGAAGTGGCGGTCATAGCAGATGTAGACGCCGACCTTCGCGTAGGCCGTGTCGAAGACGGGGTAGCCGAGGTTGCCGGGGCGGAAGTAGAACTTCTCCCAGAAACCGGGGGCGACGTGGGGGATGTGATTCTTGCGGTACTTGCCGAGATACTTGCCGTCGGCATCGATCACCGCGGCGGTGTTGTAGTAGACGCCGGTCGACTCCTCTTCATACAGAGGCACGACGATGACCATCTTGTACTTTTTCGCGTACTCCTGCATGAGCTTCGTGGTCGGACCGTCGGGGATTTTCTCGACCGAGTCGTACCAGCGCGTGTTCTGCTCCGCGCAGAAGTACGGACCGGTGAAGATCTCCTGCATGCAGAGGAGCTGAACGCCTTCCTGCCCCGCCTGGTCGATGAACTTGAGCGTGCGGTCGAGCTGCGCCTCACGAATCGTCTCGAGCGACTCGTTGACGTCCGCGGCGAGAGAGGTCTGGATCAAACCGCATTTCACGATGTGGGACATGGAGATCTCCTGTGCGTTCGATTGGGGGATGTAGTGTAAGGCGAGTTGACCTGTTGCCGCGGATGAGTTGACCCGTTGCCTGTTGCCAGTTACCGCGACCGTTGCGGCTGACGGCGAACTGCGCGGTCA
>JALYOB010000506.1 GCA_030857085.1 Acidobacteriota bacterium
GAGGAACTCCGAGGAACTCCGAGGAACCCGAGGAACTCCGCGCATGCGCAGCGCGCACAGCACCACCCCCGCGCACGCGGCGGCGCTGATCGCGTGCGACATCGTGGCGTGCCTCGTCGCGTAGAACGCGAGCGGAGAGCCGAACCAGATCGCGATCGACGCGACCGCAGCCGTTTTCGTGTGGCGCACGACGTTTTGCGTCAAACGAAAACCGGCCAGCAGCACGAACAAACTGGCAATCGCACTCGTGAACGCGACTGCGGCCACGTACAACGTCTGGAAGCCGTTGCCGCGCGGGAACAAGTGTGCGACGGCGAATGCCGGATACCACGCGAGCGCGGCGCCGCAGGTCCAGTGGTTGCTCAGATGCTGCGTCGGCGTGACGTCTTTGAACAGAATCCGGCCGTCGCGAATGAGGCGCACCTGTGCCCATTCGTCGAAGAAGAGCAGATCGCGATCGAGGTAGGTCGACGGAAGGTATGCGTAATAGCCGGCGCCGTCAGGGCGCGTGATTCCGGGGGTGATCCAGAGGAGCGTCGTTACGAGCCAGACGGCGACGATTGCGGCAACTGCTGCCGCACTTCGTCGCTCAACGGAACTCCCGCCGCCTCGCATGCACTCGCGATCCTCTCATACGCCTCGGCACGCCTGCCGCTGCGCATGAGCTCCAGCACACCCGCGGCGATGATGCCGTCGAAGAAGCGTTTGCGATCGACGTCGGTCGGCAGGTTCGCCGACGCTTTCGCGCCGTCGCGCAGTGAGCCGAGGACTTCGTTGAGCTCCGCGTACTCGGAGCCGATCATCTTCTGCAGATCTTCCTTGAGCGTGCGCGCGACGGCGGGCGATTTGCCGCCGGTCGAGACGGCGATCTGAATCGCGCCGCTCTCGACGATCGCGGGGATGATGAACTCGCAGAGCGGCGTCACGTCGACCACGTTGACGGGGATGTTGCGCGCGCGGCAATCGTGCGCGATCTGCTCATTGACACTTGTGTCGTCGGTGGAGGCGATGACCATCTTCGCGCCCTGCAGATCGGAGTGGTCGTACGTCTTGCGGCGAAGTCTGAGGCACCCTTCGCTGGCCCATCCTTCGATCTCGTCGGTGAACTCGGGCGAGACGACGGTCACCCGCGCGCCGTACTTCATCATCGTCTCGGCCTTGCGCGCGCAGACGTTCCCGCCGCCGATGATGATCACCTCGCGGTCTTCGATGTCGATGTAGATGGGGTAGTAGGGGTAGCGTTTCATCGTAGCGAGTGGCGCGTGGCGAGTTGCCAGAGCGTCATCGCCCGGGCGAAGCTGCCCTGGCAACGCGCCACTCGCCACTCGCTACGCTTCTTCAGTAGATCGGAAACAACTCACACAACTCCTTCACGCCCTTCTTCACATCCGCCACGACATCCGCATCGCCGTTCGAATCGAGGACACGGGCGATGAGCTGGGCGATGGTTTTCATCTCCGGCTCGCGCAGGCCGCGGGTCGTGACGGCGGGGGTGCCCATGCGGACGCCGGAGGCGATCATCGGCTTGTTCTGATCGAAGGGGATCGTGTTCTTGTTGGTGGTGATGCTCGCGTCTTCGAGCATCTGCTGACCGGCCTTGCCGGTGATCCCTTTCGAGAAGACGTCGGCGGTGAAGAGGTGGTTGTCGGTGCCGCCGGAGACGATGCGGAAGCCGGCGTCTTTGACCGAGTTCGCGAGCATGCGGGCGTTGCTCACGACCTGGCGCTGATACTCCTTGAACGCCGGCGAGAGCGCTTCTTTGAACGCCACTGCCTTGCCCGCCATGATGTGCACGAGCGGTCCGCCCTGAATGCCGGGGAAGACGGAGCGATCGATTTCTTTCGCGTACTTTTCTTTGCAGAGAATGAGGCCGGAGCGCGGCCCGCGCAGGGTCTTGTGGGTGGTGGTGGTGACAAAGTCGGCGTACGGAACGGGGGAGGGATGCAGTCCCGCGACCACGAGCCCGGCGATGTGCGCGATGTCGGCCATCATCAGCGCGCCGACGCTGTCGGCGATGTCACGAATGCGTTTGAAGTCGAGAACGCGCGAGTACGCTGACGCGCCGCAGATGATCATGCGCGGCTTCGACTCTTCGGCGATGCGCTGCATTTCGTCGTAGTCGATCAGCTCATCGTCTTTGCGCACGCCGTACGCGACGACTTTGAAATCGCGGCCGCTGTACGAGAGCGGATGGCCGTGCGTGAGGTGGCCGCCGTGCGAGAGGTCCATGCCCATGATCGTGTCGCCCGGCTTGAGCATCGCGAAGTAGACGCCCATGTTCGCCTGCGAGCCGGAGTGCGGCTGCACGTTCGCGTGCTCGGCGCCGAACAGTTCTTTGGCTCGTGCAAGGGCGATGTTCTCGACGATGTCCGTCGGGCCGCAGCCGCCGTAGTAGCGCTTGCCCGGATAGCCTTCCGCGTACTTGTTCGTGAAGACCGAGCCCATGGCGGTGAGCACCGCGTGCGACACGTGATTCTCGGAGGCGATCAGTTCGAGCGTGTCGTTCTGCCGCCGCGTTTCGAGCGCGATCGCATCGGCGATTTCGGGATCGACCGCGGCGATGTCGCGATGCAGAAACTCGTGTCCGGTGGCGGCGAGATGCTCTTCGTTGATGATGGTCATGGTCGGGCGATCTTATCGAAAAAGGCGATCGCCGCGCCCGCGAGATAGAGCGATCCGGTGATGACGATGGAAGGCTCAGCTGCATCGAGCGCCGCGCGGATTGCTTCTTCCGGATCGGCGATCGGGGTCGCGGTCGGAAATTCGCTCGCTTTGACCGAGCGCGGCGGATACGGCTCGGTGGCGATGATGCGATCGAACAGTGGAAACAATCGTTCGACGACCGGCTGCACGTCTTTGTCGCTCATCATGCCGAAGACGAGGAGGCGCGGCCGGGGCACGTTCGCCTCGAAGAACGGCGCGGTCTGCTGGACCGCGTGCAGGTTGTGTCCGCCGTCGATCCAGATCTGCTTTCCCTCGTGCTCGATGCGTTCGAGCCGCCCGCGCCAGCGCGTGTTGCGCACGCCTTCTTCGATCGCATGTTCGGCGATGCCGAGCTCGCGGGCGGTACGCACCGCGAGTGCTGCATTGCGGCGTTGAAACGCCCCTGCGAGCGGCGTGTCGTGTTCCTCGGTGACGCGAATGATTCGGTTGCCGAACTTCGCGGCGCGTTTGCAAATCACGTCGAGCACGAGCGGATCGTCGTTGGAGGTGAGCACGATGGCGCCGCGATGAATCACGCCTGCTTTCTCGAAGGCGATTTTGCGCAACGTGTTGCCGAGGAATTCCATGTGGTCCATGCCGATGGGAGTGATGACGCTGGCGATCGGGCGAACCACGTTCGTCGCATCGAGCCGGCCACCCATCCCCACTTCGAGCACGACCATGTCGCATTGCGCGCGGGCGAAAGCGATGAAGGCGATGAGGGTCAGCGCTTCAAAGTAGGTCGGCGTGATCCCGGCGCGATCAGCCGCGCGTTGCAGTTCTGCGATGCACTCGTCGAGAAACTCGGGCGAGATCCACTCCCCCGCGATTTTCCAGCGCTCGCGAATGTCGACCAGATGCGGCGAGGTGTAGAAGCCGGTGCGATATCCGGCCGCGTCGAGGATGGACGTGAGCATCGACGACGTCGAGCCCTTGCCGTTGGTGCCGGCGACGATGATCGAGGGGTATTTCCGATGCGGTGAGCCGAGCGCGCGCAGGAGCGTGCGCATGCGGTCCAGGCCGGGGCGGATGCCGCTGCCCTGGAGTTGATCCAGCCAGGCAAGTTCCTCGGAGTTCCTCGGAGTTCCTCGGAGTTCCTCGGGGAGCACCGTTGCCGAGGAACCCCGAGGAACTC
>JALYOB010000507.1 GCA_030857085.1 Acidobacteriota bacterium
GTGCTACACTTCCACCCGTAAGGAATGGTCCTCCTTTCAATCCGTCTCTTCGGGGAGTTCTCTGCCGTCGACTATCGCGGGGACGCGTTGTCGATCGGCAACCGGCGCACGCAGGCGCTGGTGGTGTATCTCGCGCTCAAAATCAACGGCAAGACCTCGCTGAGTGAGCTCGGAACATTGCTCTTCGGCGATCCGGGTGCGGAGGCGCAGGTGCGCGAAGTCGTGCGCGACCTTCATTACGCGCTCCGCTTCCTCCCGCACGACATCCTCGTCGACGACGGCGCGGTGCTGCGCTTCAATCGCGATGCGGTAGAGGTCGACGCGCGCCGCTTCGAAGAGCTCATCGGCTCGCCTTCCGTCAACTCCATCCGCAGGTCGGTCGAGATCTATCGCGGCAACCTTCTCGACGGCTTCACCACCGGCATGCGCGCGTTCGACGAATGGCTCGCGGAGCGGCGGCACACCTACTGGCGCGTCGCCCTCGCTCTATTCGGCAACCTCCTCACCACCCAGGTCCGCGCCGGCTGGTGGGAAGAAGCGGTCGACACCGCCGGACGCCTCCTTTCGCTCGATCCGTCTCAGGAAGTCGTCCATCGCACGCTCATGCGCCTGCAGCTCGAGCAGGGTCGTCCCGACGCCGCACTGCGCCGCTATCAGGAATGCAAAGACGTCCTGCGCCGCGACTACAACCGTGCGCCGGGCGAAGAGACCGAACGGCTGCGCGTCGAGATCGAGCGTGCGCTCGAACGGACGCCGGCTCCGCGCGAAGTCGCACGCGTCCGCAGCGATCGTCCCGTGCTCGTCCTCGTCGTCGAAGACGATCTCGTCTCGTCCGCTCTCATCGAAAGCTATCTGACCGAAGCGGGATACGAAGTCGTGGCCGTGTCGGATGGCGCGCATGCGCTGCTCGAGCTCGGACGCCGCGAGTTCGACCTCCTCGTCCTCGACATCAACATCCCCACGCTCAGCGGCCTGAAGATCTTCGAGATCATGCTGCAGAAACAGATCGACACGCCGGCCCTCTTCATCACCGGCATGCAGGGCACGGACGTCGAGATGCAGAGCCTCGAGATGGGCGCGTCGGGATTCCTGCGCAAGCCGATCCGCAAAGAAGTGCTGTTGCCGAAAATCCGTGGCATCCTGCAACGCAGCCAGCGCGACGCTGGCGCGAGCGGCTCGTGACCGGGCCGCGGCCCGGCCATGACACTTTCGCCTGACATCGCGAGCGCGCCCGGCGAAGTCGAGCGCAATCGCCGCACGCGCAATCGCCGGCTCGCCACGATCGAGCTGCCCCGCCTCCGCGCGCTCGGATCGCTGCTGCTCATCGCGGCGATCTGGGGCAACAATCGCTACCTCGTCGACAACGCCTCGCACATCGACTGGCTGCGCGCCGCGATCGTCATCAGCGCCTGGGCCGCCGTCTCATGGGCCGCGCTCATCGCCGCGATGCGGCTCGATCCGCCGCGCGATCTCACGCTCACGATGCTGGCGGGCGACGTCGTGATCTGGACGTTCGCCATTTACGCCTCCGGCGCGGAAGAAAGCCGCCTCTTTTTCATCCTTCTGCTGCGCGTCGCCGATCAGGTGCAGACGACCTTTCGCCGCGCGCTTGCATTCGGCGTCTACGGCACCGCGATGTATGCGCTCATGCTGGCGTGGGTCGCGTTCATCGACGGCCGTCCGATCGCGCTCGCCACCGCGATCGCAAAACTCCTCTTCGTCCTTTCAGGCAGCGTCTACATCGCCCTCAGCGCGCGCACCGCGGAGTCGCGGCGCAAGCAGCTCACGAGCTCCGTCCGCATGTCGCGCGAGCTCATTCGCAAACTCGAAGATGCGCATGCGCGGGCGGAAGAGGCGAGCGCCGCGAAGAGTGAGTTCGTCGCGAACATGTCGCACGAGATGCGCACGCCGCTGCAGGGGGTGATCGGCATGCTGCAACTCGCGATCGACGACCGCCCCGCGGAAGCGACGATCCAGCGGCTCGAAACGGCGCGTCATTCGGCCGAAACGCTGATGGCGATGATCGACGACGTGCTCGACTTCGCACGCATCGAGGCGCGCAGGCTCGATCTCGAGCCGGTCTACTTTCCGCTGCGGCAGCTGATGACCGACACGATGAAGTCGGTCGCCGCGCTGGCGGCTTCGAAGCGGCTCACGCTCTCGTATTACGTGCAGCCCGATTGCCCCGAAACGGTCTGGGGCGATCCGGTGCGGCTGCGGCAGATTCTGTTCAATCTCGTCGGCAACGCGATCAAGTTCACGCACGAAGGGGAGATCGCGGTGCATGTCTCCCGCGCGAACGGGCGCATTCGCTTCGACGTGCGCGATACGGGCGTGGGCATCGCTCCGGCGGTGCGGCAGCGCATCTTCGAGCCGTTCACGCAGGAAGACTCGTCGCACTCGCGGCGCTACGGCGGCGCAGGACTCGGTCTCTCGATCGTGGTGCGTCTGCTCGAGGCGATGGGCGGTACGGTCGATGTGTCGAGCGAGCAGGGGAGCGGGAGCGAGTTCTCGTTCAGCATTCCGCTGCCCGCCGATGCCGTCGGCGCCGCTCCCGCGCGCGAGCCGTGGGAGGCGACGCTCGCCGGCCGCTCGATTCTCATCATCGAGCCGGCGGACATGGCGCGCGCGGCGATCGCGCAGATGCTCCGTTCGCGCGGCGTGTTCGCGAGCGCGTTCGCACGCGCGACGGACGCGCCGAAGGAAGGACGTTTCGCCTGCGCGATCACCGCCGATGCGTCAATTGCGATTCAGCCGCAGATTCTGATCGCGTCGCCGATCGAGCACAGCGATCATCCGCTTCAGGTGGTCCGCCCCATCGCCGAGCGCGAGCTCCTCGACGCCGTCGGCCGCGCCCTCGGCATCTCGGGCGCGACGCCGCACTACACGCTCGAGCCGTCGCCGCGCGCGCCGCAGTCTCTGCGCGTGCTGGTGGTCGACGACAACGACGTCAATCGCGATGTCATCGCCGAAATGCTTCGCCGCCTCGGCCACCGCGTCGAGACCGCCGCCGACGGCGAGACCGCGCTCGCGATCCTCAACGCCGCCACGTTCGAGGCCGTGTTCATGGATGTGCAACTGCCCGGCATCGACGGCCTCGAAGTGACGCGCCGCTTCCGCTCGCGATCGACGCCGACGCCGGTGATCGGCCTGACCGCTCACACCTCGCGCGAAGATCGCGACCGCTGCCTCGCCGCAGGCATGGCGGCGGTGCTCACGAAACCGGTGCTCGCGCAGCAGCTCGAGGAAACGCTGGAGACGTACGCGAACGTGAAGCCCGATCCGCTCGCGCACATCACCGGCGGCAATCCGATGCTGCTCGAACGCGTGCGCACCGCCTTCGCACGCCAGACCCCGGAGATCCTCTCCGCCATGCGCGACGCGATCGGCCGCGGCGACGCCGACGCGCTCGCGCGCCACGCGCACAAGCTCAAGGGCTCGCTCGGCTACTTTGAAGGAAACGCGGTGGCAATTGCACGCGAGATCGAGCAGGCAGCGCGCGCGGGGGAACTGGTGAAAGCGGCCGGCCTGCTGCCCGACCTCGAACTCGCCGTCGACGCCGTCTCCGCAACCCTCGGCTAGTTTGGAGTGCGGCGACGCCAGTCGCCGCTTTCGCTAGCGCCGGAGGCGTTTTAGGAGTGCGGCGGCAAAGCCGCCGCTCTATTACGCCGCGGCAGAGCCGCGGCAGTGAAAGCGGTGACTCCCGCCACCGCACTCCAAAAAATGTATGGAGTGCGGCGACGCCAGTCGCCGCTTTCGCTAGCGCCGGAGGCGCTTTAGGAGTGCGGCGGCAAAGCCGCCGCTCTATTACGCCGCGGCAGAGCCGCGGCAGCGCC
>JALYOB010000100.1 GCA_030857085.1 Acidobacteriota bacterium
GCTCTTTACCGGGACGCTCGCGAAGATCTTTCGCCCCATCACGTCGTATTGATGCGTGCTCACCGACCATGCGTCAACGCCCGGCAGCCGCTTGCGGTCTTGCAGGAGCCTGCCCATGCCGTCGTAATACGCCCGCATCTCCGTGAGGGGTATGGTCGCGTCGGGATCGTCCGCCGCGTATTGCGCCACCGTGACCTTTCGCGGTGTAACGGTCAGGTCGTAGTCGAGCTTCGTCCAGGCGGCCGCTGGCGGCAGGAGGCGCCGGAGCCTTCCCATCACGTCATACGTGAAGAAGGTTTTCCTACCATTCGCGTCGCGGGAGATGGAGACGAGGCCGGTCGGGTCCACCGTTCGATCCAACACGTTGAACGTCGCACCGTCGTACCTCGTGCGGCTGCGAACGCCGTAGCTGTATTCGTGGCGAAGGACGTACCGGGGGGAAAACGTGGTCACGTTGCCGCTGCACGTGTTGAAGCTTGCCGGAACCGCGGAGGCGGCGGGATCATCGCCGCCGTAATACTTTTCGGCCGAGACGTAGCCGTCCGTCGTTCCTGCTGCGTCGGCATCTTCATAGACCGCGAGGATGTCATTTCCGCCGCTCCGGCTGATCCGCTTGCGCTCGAGAAAACCAGTCGCCGAAAAGCACGTTGTTTCGGTGGCTTCAGAGACCGTTCCGTCGGCGGCGGTTTCTTTCTGCGTCGACGATGCGTACGTCGTGAAGATCCAGGGCGTCAGGAGGTCGCGGAGTTGCGGCGCGGTCCAGTCGGGGTATTGCGTGGTGGATTCACGCGTCGGAGTGCCGAGAATCGTGCTGACGACCGTTGTGGTGCGGTTTTGCCCGGCCGTGTTCCAATCGGTATTGGTGGTCGTGACGCTGCATACGCCTCCGCAACTCGTATCGTCTTCGAATACCGTCCGGCTGGAGAGATCGCGGTCCGGCCCAAGGTACTGAGCCGCATAAGCGGACTGACCGTATTCCGAGCGGATCAGCCGGCCGCTGCCCGGCGCCACCGAGGTGCACACACCAGTAACGCTGTCCGCGCAGTCGGCGAAGACGCGCCTCAACAGCAATCGCCCATCCGCATCAGCAGCGGCGACGTCCGGACCTTCGGCGTCCCGCGGGAAAATCCCTGTCGCATTGTCCGTCACGGATGGTGCGGCAACGACTCCGGGACTGCCGAACTCGCGCGCCAGGTCATGCTGGAAGTTGGGATCTCCCCTAGTCTCACCGACGGTCGGCCATGCATCGAAATAGTGATCGGTGCGGCGCCGCCGCAATATGCCGGTGGCGTCGGTGGCCACGGCGGGAGACAGCACGGTCGTTCGAATCCAGCGACGCGGTTCGATGGGCAGCTTGTTCACCCAACTCGGGTCTTCGGTCGTCTCCATCTCCGTACCGCACTGTTGGTCGAAGCGCCGGTCTGGCGGATGGTAGAGGTCGAGCTGCGCTCCGGCACTCGGCACATAGGTCCATTGCGCTTTGTCGTTCGCGTCGATCGTGCTGTCGTCGCTTGCAGTTTTGGTGGCGATCCCGACGGGCTGGTTGTACCAGGGCGCCGTACTGCACCGGTCGAATTGAATCTGGTAGGTGCGGTAGGTGTATCCGAGCGCGCCTCCGCTGGGGAGATTCATCTGTTTGAGCGCGCCCTGCTCACACTCAGTAACGGTCCGGTGATAGTCGAATGTATAGCTCGTACCGTCCGGCTGCTTCACGCTCGTCAGAAACGGAAGCGTCGTCGTTCGCGCCGGCCCGGAGCCGGTCTCGGTATCGCCACACGCCGGGGGAACCGCAATGTAGGTGTACTTGAACTCGTACTTCGCTTTCGTAGTGGTTCCGAATGTACGGACTTCAACACTCTCGACAATACGTCCACGCCAGGTGGTGTCCGATAGGGACGACTCATCGACGTCCTGGAAGTGGACGATGACGGTCTTGGAATTCGGTTCGTGCTTACTGTCGGTGATTTCCCAGTACGACTCCTTTCCGGACGAGTCGTACCGGTGATAAATGTCGATGGAGTTGCCGAAGCGGTCCCGTTGCTTGACGAGCAGCCATTGTCCCGACGCAGCTTTGATGAACGTGTGAATTTCGCCCGAAGGAAAATCGACTTCGCGCTCGATCGGGCTGATGGTCCGCAAGCGGAGTCTCGCGGCAGGCGAAAACATGACCGCATCCGTTCCTGCCGTTGATGCTTCACCCGGGAAGTTCCGGTGAAACAGGTTTTCGTCTCCACTCGGCCCTTCATAGACCCAGGTGAGACGGTTTTCGTACTCGAGTGTCGAGTCGTTGGGCGGGAGGAGTTGTCCCAAAGACAAGCGCCAGCCGAGGCCAGCGTTCGAGCGGTGGTTGGGATGGCCAGTAATGTCAGGCGTCGCCTGGTTCGGATCGAAGATGACTTCGTAATCCCAGACCTTGCTGTTGTAGACGAGCTTCAATTGCAAGCCGAGCTGGGGACCGACAGGGGCGGCGGCTCCAATCGGGACGGCAATCATCAGGTTGCCGTTGAGGAGATTGATCGTATCGATATTGTCAAACTCGTACAGCCGGTTCGGCCGCACACCTAGCTCGTGGCCGGGTGTTTTCTGTCCGAAAGCGGTGCAGGCGGCGTAGAGCGCGATTGCGACTGCGAAGATGCGTATGGTGCGCGTGCTCATTTGCCCACCGCCAGCGCGAAAATGTCGAGGCGGCCCGGATCGATCCCGATCAGCACATCCCCATTCGTGAGATGGCGTGGCGCCTTCTCCTTTCCATCGGGGACGATGGACGTCCCCTCCTCGAAGGCGAGCGTCAGCCGCTGGTGCTGCGGATCTTTCTTCGCATCCCCCCGGTCGCCGAGGGCCGCACGCTGGTACCACGCGCCTTTACCGGGCGTCACGACGACAATGGCCATGCGCGCACGCTCCTGGGTGAGAAACGCGACGCCATTGGTTTCGTCCCGTTTGAGCTCCCGTGGATCGAGCTGCCGCTGGATGACCTCGTAGTCGGGTGGTCCCGCGATCGTGTATTCGCCGCTCTCGTAATCGACGACGGCGAAGACAGCGCGGAACGGAATGTCATACCCGGTGTCGAAGTCAATACGGCCGTCGCCGTCATCGTCGGAAACGACTTTCGCGGTGATGTGTACGCCTATTCCCCCCATGCCGGAAGGACCGCGGCTGATCGCGAAAAAGACTGCACGCCCCTTCGCGGTGATGCTGCTGGCCACCACGTGACGTCCGTTGATGACCACCGTGGGCTTAACGGCCGCAGCTGGTGTCGCGAGCGCCGGAGCGGACCCGATCAGCGTGAGGAGAAGCAATGTACAAAATTGAACAGACACACGACGACATCCACGCAAGGACATGTTGCTCCGAGCGCGTACGCTTCAGGAGCGACGCGAAATGGCGGTTAATTGTTTAATCGGCTGATGGGACCGGCGGATCTACAGACAGATTACGGACAGACGTGCGCAATTGCAATGGAAATTACTCGCACACACCGCTTGTGCGCTCGCGTACAGTCCTGTGATGTTTCCTCACAATAGCGGGCGCGACAGTGGTGGCGTTGATGTGTGCTGTTACGGCCGCGCGACGCTGACCGTCTAATCCGCGTCTTCCAGTCCCAGATGCCGCACATCGACGCGCCTGACGCCTTTCAGTGAGACGAGGCGCTCTTCCGGCATCGTCAGATCCACTGTCGCTTTCGTGCGCAGCACGTGGCGGACGATGAGGTGGTCGGCGGTGCGTTGGACGGACGTGCGGATGGGCTCGAGGTCGGACAATGCGCCGATGGAGTCATTGACCAGCTCCAATGACTCGAAATCGCATTCGACGCGGATTTCCAGGCGTCCGGGTGCGGTCTGTCTGCGCGCGCGCAGGATGCGGATTTCGAAACCGCGCACCATGAATTGCACAATGACGATGCCGGTGGTCAGTACGGTGGCCAATGGGAACTGGCCCAGTCCCGCGGCGACGCCGACGCTCGCGGCGGCCCATAATGTCGCCGCAGTGGTCACTCCCTGAATGGCGGCGCCGCGATGCATGATCACGCCGGCGCCAATGAAGCCAATGCCGCCCACGACTGCCGCTGCAATTTGTCCGGGATTGTGATTGAGCGGGCCGAAGGTATTGGACATCATGGCGAACGCCGCCGCGCCTAACGCGACGAGGGCCATGGTCTTGAGTCCAGCATGCTTCTGCCGCCACTCGCGTTCGACTCCGATGACGGAGCCGAACGCGAGGGCGACAGCGAGGCGGAGGACCGCCGTCGTGACTGCGATCACTGTGCTGCGGGAGCAGCGCCGCTGCGCGACATCTGCGGAACGCCCAGCCAGAAGCCGGCCGGATACATCACATAGCCCTGCAGGTCCTTATCCATCACCGCAACGTTGATCTGGTGATAGAGCGACACATACGGCAGGTCTTCCTGCAGGATGCGCTGGATTTCTCCATACGCCTGTTTGCGCTTGTTGCGATCGAAGGTGGAACGCCCTTCCATGATCAACTGATCGACACGCGGGTTGCTGTAGTACCCGCGGTTCTGTCCCTCGGGCGGGAAGTTCTTCGAGTGGAACAGGATGTAATACCAGTCCGGGTCCGCAATGCCATTGCGGCTCAATGAGTACATCTGGAAATTGCCTTTGCCGATGTCCTCGAGGAACACGCCCAGCTCACTGGTCTGGATCTTCATGTCGATGCCGACCTGACGCAGCATCTGCTGGATCATTTCCGCCCGCTGATTCGCCTCGGCATTCGTCGACGACTTGAAGGTCAATGAGAAACGCGGCTGCGGGCCGTCGCCGTCCGGATCCTTGAAGCCCGCCTGATCGAGGAGCTGTTTTGCTTTGGCGGGGTTGTATTCATACGTCGGCAGGTTTTCGGCGCGTACCCAATGTCCCTGACCGAACATCGTGTCGGTCGGCACGCCATGTCCGCGCAGCAGGTCGCGGACAATGCGCTGGCGGTCGATTGCATGTGCAATGGCGCGGCGCACTTCGACCTTCGAAAGAATCGGGTCTTTCATATTGAAGGCGAGGTATTGATAGACCGAGCCCGGTTTCTTGGCCACCTGATGTTTCGGGCTCTTTTCGAATTCGCCGACGTTTTCGAAGGGGATCTGATTGACTTCCAGATCGAGCGTGCCGCGGCGCATTTCCAGCACCATCGTCGTCGCGTCCGGAACGACGCGGACGCTGATGTTTTTGATTTTCGGTGCACCGTGGATCCAGTTGTTGACCGCCTCCAGCTCCACCGCTTCGTCCGTGCGGAACTCGGTCACGCGATACGGACCGGCGCCGACCGGTTTGGTCTTTGCGACATTGGTATCGGTGCCCTGCGGCACGATGCCGAGGTTGAGGTTGTCGAAGATGCCGGCATTGGGTTCCTTGAGACGGAAGATGACCGTCTGCGGATCGGGAGCCTCGATCGCCGCAACGGCGGCGTAGCCCGACTTTTTCGCGCTCGTGAAATTCGGCGCCATCAGCGAGTCGTACGTCCACTTCACGTCCTGCGCGGTGACCGGCTTGCCGTCGTGGAACTTCGCGTTCGGGTTCAGCTTGAAGATGATGGTCTTGTCGTCGGGCGTCTCCCAGCTGGCGGCGAGATCGGGCGCGTAGTCCATCTCCGGGGTGGCGCGCACGAGGCCGCGGCAGCAGAGGTCGAAGATGCGTCCGGACGCGTTGTCGTTGCCGACGCGCGGATCGAGATTCGTGGGGCTGCTCTGCAGCGGCATGACCATGCGGTTCGCGTCGCCGCTGCCGCCGCTGCCGTTCTTCTTCTCGCCGCCACCACCGCAGGCGACGAGCGTCGCGATCATCAAAGCGGTCGCGACTTTCATCAACTGACGTAATGTCATGGTGTTACTCCTCCGCCCGCAGATATCCAAGACGAGTGCCGAGAGCGGTTGACCGCTGCTTGTATGATGCGGCGCATGGGTTTCCGCCGTTTTCTCGTCGTGTGCGCCCTCGCAGTTGCGGTCTCGGCGCAGGCACAGCAGAAGGTGATCGTCGTCGGTTTCGACGGGGTCGACGCGCGCTACACCGAGCGCTGGATGAATGAAGGGAAGCTGCCGAATCTCGCGAAACTGCGCGCGAACGGCACGTTCCGGCCGCTGCTCCCGACCACCCCCGCCCAGACGCCGGTCTCCTGGTCGACGTTCAGCACCGGCATCGACCCCGGGCGCACCGGGATTTTCGACTTTCTCCGCCGCGATCCGAAAACGTATCTGCCCGTCTTCGCCGCCTTCGACGAAGTCAAGACGCCGCTTCTCTTCGGCAAAAGCAATCCGATCACGGCCGCGGCCATCATCGCGCTCGTCTTCGCGATCGTCGCGGCGATTCTGCTCCTGCGCAAACGGCGCTCCGGCTCGATCGTTCTGATCATCGGTCTGCTGCTGGCGTGGGGAGCGTACGCGGGCGTCAAAAAGTACATTCCGGAAAGCCGTCCGGGCGTGATCAATCGCCGCCAGGGCATTCCGTTCTGGGAGGCGGCGGCGAGCGCCGGCCGCAAGGCGACGGTGGTGCACGTGCCGGTGACGTTTCCCGCCGCCGATTTCGGCCACGGCGATCACGAAGGCCACATGCTCTCCGGCCTCGGCGTCCCCGATCTATCGGGCCGCGTCGGCAAGCCGTTCTTTTTCACCTCCGAGCTCGACTTCAAACGCAGCGGGGCGAATGAATTCTCGATCGAGGTCGTGCAGCTCGAAGACAACAAAGGCGTGATCAACACGAAGATCCAGGGTCCGCCGAACAAGTTGTTCAGCGACCCGCCGTACATCGCCATCCCGATGACCATCACGGTCGCCGACGACAGGCAGTCGATCCAGATCGAGGTGAGCGGCAAAAAGTATTCATTGAAGCCGGGGCAGTGGACCGGCTGGGTCGACTTTGTTTTCCCCTTCAATCCGCTGATCAAGGTGCGCGGCATCAGCCGCTTTCACCTTCTTTCCGTCCAGCCGGAAGTGAAGCTCTACCTCTCGCCGATCAACTTCGATCCGCGCAGCCTGCCGCCGGGATTCAGGATCTCCGCGCCGGCGGACTGGGCGCCGCAACTGGCGAAGGAGCATGGGCCGTACAAAACGATCGGCTGGCAGATCGACACCTGGGCCATCTCCGAAGGCTTCGCCACCGAGCGCATTTTCTGGGACGACATGGAGTGGACGGTCGCGCAGTCGCGGAAGCTGTTCGCCGCGAATCTCGCCCGCGGCGACGATCTGGTCGTGCAGTGTTTCGAGTTTCCCGATCGCGTCGGACATGTGTTCTGGCGCATCGTCGATCCGAAACATCCCGCGTACGACGCGAAGCTCGCTGCGCAATGGGGCGATGCGCTGCTGAAGGCGTATCAGCTGATGGACGAGATCGTCGGCGACGCGATGAAGGCGGCCGAACAGCAGCATGCATTGCTCGTCGTTGCGTCGGACCATGGATTCGCCTCCTTCCGCCGCAACGTGCACTACAACAACTGGCTCGTGCTCAATGGGTATCTGGTGCTCAGGAGCGGCGTGCAGGTGAAGGATCGCAATCTGGAGATGCTGTTCGATCAGGGGCAGTTCTGGGAGAACGTCGACTGGTCGAAAACGCGCGCGTATGCGATGGGGCTGGGGGAGATTTACGTCAACCTCAAAGGACGCGAGGCGCACGGCATCGTCAATCCCGGGGCCGAATACGACGCGCTCAAACGGGAGCTGCAGACCCGGCTCGTGCAGATGGTCGATCCCGAAACGGGCGAGCATCCGGTGCGGCGCGTGGTCTCGCGCGAGGAGGCGTATCGGAAGTTCGATCCGAACATGCTTCCCGATCTGTTCGTGATGAACAACGACGGCTACCGCGTCTCGTGGCAGACGTCGCTCGGCGGCGTGCCGAAGGTGCTGTTCGACGACAACAAAGCGGTCTGGAGCGGCGACCACTGCTCGGTCGATCCGGAGATCGTGAAGGGGATTTTCTTCACGAACCGGAAGCTGGCCACACCGCGCGCGCCGTATATCGCCGATGTATATCCGACTGTGCTGGGGGCGCTGGGGGTGAAGGCGCCGTATGAGGTCGATGGGGTAGAGTTGAAGTAGCCATGATGGACCTCGACAAGCTGCTGGTGATGGTGCGAGCCTTCAACGAAGCGGGCGTCGATTACATCGTGTTCGGTGGCGCAGCCGTGAACCTGCACGGCATCTTTCGTGCGACGGAAGATGCAGACTTTTTCGTTCGTCCCGATCCGGAGAACGTTGCCCGCATCAAACGTGCACTTCGGTCGCTGTGGAACGATCCGGCGATCGACGAGATTCAGGACGACGAGATGCTGGGGCCGTATCCGTCCTTTCGGTACGGGCCGCCTAACGAGACGTTCGACATCGACGTGGTGTCGCGGCTCGGCGAGATGTTCGCTTACGAAGATCTCGTAGCCGAGGTGCACGAGATTGATGGAGTGCCCGTGCGGCTTGCTACACCAGAGACCCTTTATCGTATGAAACACAACACCGTGCGCTACAAAGACCGTGAAGACGCGCAGCGCCTGCGGCAGAAGTTCAACCTCGCGGGGGAATGATGCCCATCACCAAGTTCCGCACGATAGAAGAATGGCAGGAGTCGAAGCGCGGCTTCTGGCTCGACTGCAACGACCCTGACCTGCCGAATCGCATCCGCGAAAACTGGCGCCGCTGGGCGGTGCTCGTGCCGTATCCGAACCCGCGCGGATTGCGCAAGTATCGTTCACAGGAAGAAGCCGACGCGGATCGCGATCGCTGGGAATCCGAGCGCATTGCACGGATCCGTGCAGAGCGCGTCCGCAAACCCGATTGATGGATTACAAACGCCTCCTCACGCAGGTCGAACGGACGCTCGAAGAAATCGACACGTCCGCGCACACCACCACCACCGTCGCCGAGATCGCGGAGACCATTGCCACGAATTTTCGCGTTGAGCTCGGCATCACCGGCGGACGCATTTACGAGTTGCGTGACGAATGCTACGAGCTCGTCGCCCGCTTCGGCGAGTCGCACGACGGCCAGATCGGAATCGACGTTCCCAAGAGCTACAAGCCAATCGAGCTCGTGACCGAAAACGGCATCGTGGTCATGGACCCGACCGATCCCGGATTCGATCCCGTCCTCGAACAACGCCTCGGCGCGCAGCGCTTCTGCGCGATCTCCGTCGGCGACGAGGATTACATCATCGCCTTCAACGTCGCGGCGGAACTGAGCCGCGAGGACATCCTCTTCTCGCTGAACCTCATCCGCTACGCGATCAACCAGCGCATCCGCACGCAATGGTACGAGTCGCTGATCGTCGAGGCGCAGCGCATCCAGCAGTCCATTCTCCCGTCGCGCATTCCGCAATACGCCGGCTATGACATCTGGGGCCGCACCGTCGCGGCGGAAGTGGTCAGCGGCGACTTTTACGATTACATCCCCGTCTCGGACAGCATCCTCGGCCTCGCCATTGCCGACGGCTCGGGCCACGGCCTGCCCGCGGCGCTGGTCGTGCGCGACGTGTACATGGGCCTGCGCATGGCCACCGATCGCGACTTCAAGATCGTCCGCACGCTCGAGAAGCTCAACCACATCATCCACCGCGGCCGCCTCACCACCAAGTTCGTGTCGCTGTTTTACGGCGAGCTCGAAACGGGAGGGATTCTCATCTACTGCAACGCGGGACATAACCCGCCGTTCCTTCTCCGGAAGAATGGCGAGGTGGAGTTCCTCAGAAACGGAGGGCCGGTGCTCGGCCCCACGCCCGACGCCACCTACACGCGCGGCTTCGCGCAGCTCGCAGCGGGCGATCTGCTCTGCCTCTACACCGACGGCATCATCGAGGCGCATGACGGGAAAGACCGCGAGTTCAGCACCGAGCGGCTGGTGCGCCTCGTGAAAGCGAATCGCACCCGTAGCGCACAGGAGATCGGGCAGGAAGTGCTCGCGCGCGTCGAAAAGTGGGGACGCGAAGAAGAGGACGACCGGACGATCGTGATCATCAAGGCGGTGGCGATCTGATGTCCGACGTCCTCTATTTCAACGGCCGTTTCACCACCACCGCCGAACGCGTTCTCGGCGTCGAAGACCGCGGTTTTCAGTTCGGCGACGCGATCTATGAGGTCTTCAAGTTCGCCGGCAAACGGCCGGTGCTTCTCGCCGATCACTACCGGCGCATGGAACGTTGTCTGCGCGATCTCGAGATCCCTTCGGTGTGGACGCAGGAGACGTTCGCGGAAACGATGCGCGAGCTGCTATCACGAACCGACTTCGAAGACGGCATCGTCTACATCCAGATCAGCCGGGGAGAAGGGGAGCGCGCGCATTTCTGGCCGGAGAATCTCCAGCCGACCGTCGTCGCCTATTCGCGCCGTTTCACCTTTCCCGATGCGGCAAAGAAAGAGCGCGGCATCCGCGTCATCACCACCGAAGACCAGCGCTGGCAGCTCTGCGACATCAAATCGGTGAACCTCCTCGGCAACGCGATGGCGAAGAAGAAAGCGCAGCGCGCCGGCGCCGACGAGGCCATCCTCCTTGCGGAAGGATTCGTGCGGGAAGGGGCGAGCTCGAACTTTTTCGCGGTCAAGAACGGGGCGGTGATCACGCATCCGCTCGAGTCGCACATTCTCCCGGGCGTGGTGCGCGATCGCGTGATCGGACTGGCTCTGCGCGCGAAGATTCGCGTCGACGAACGTCCGCTGCGCGAGGCCGAGCTCTTCGACCTCGACGAGGCCTTCATCACCAGCACGACCCAGGGG
>JALYOB010000508.1 GCA_030857085.1 Acidobacteriota bacterium
CGCGCGCTGTACTCGATGGCCGCGGTCAGGTCTCACAGCGTGCGTAACGGCTTGGCCAACCAGCGCTGCCGGCCGTGCCGGCCCGCCGGAGGCCCCCTCGTCGTGCTACGTCCACACATTCTCCGCAGCGCTCAATTTCGATCATCCGACCTCCTCGGAATGGAAACTTTGTTGGAGCGGCATCCACCCTCGGTAGACGGGCGTCGGGCGTTGGCGGAGGCTTCCGAGGGAGCGGGGGTGGGGATGAGGAACGGGAGGTAGAGATTCGAAGGGGAGAGGAGAAGGCGGGAGATGCTCATCGCCGGAGATACGGAAATGAGCGAATACCACTTCGAGGCGGAAATTACCGGAAAGCTGGAGCTGAATGCCGACGCGCTGCGCGAGCGCGTCTACCGCGGCGAGGGTGGGGTGGTGGGGCTGCGGGTGGATTGGCCGATGGCGCAGGAAGCGCCGTCGTTGCGTGTGGCGATCGACGTCGTGGCGGAGGTGGCGGCGCGTGACGTACCGGCGTTCGTCGAGCTGTTCTTCCACGATGCATTTCTCATGATGAACATTGCGAAGCCCGGCTCGTTCGGCGGCGTCATTGCGACGAGCGGCGGAGAGTTTCGGGTGAATGAGTTGACCTTGAGCACCCACCTGTTCGACGCCGCGCGCACGCGGGCGACGTTGCCGCTCCAGCAGGTCATCGCGTGGTACGACTCACTGCAGATCGGGACGCGGCAGATTGCGGAGAGTGAGGTGGAGACAGTGCTCTTTCACCTGCTGCATCTCGCGCGTGGAGCGGAGACCGAGCCGCTCGAACTCGTGCGGCTGGCGTTGTGCGGCAACCCTTCGGCGGAGCTGTTGCGGTGGCGCGATGCGCTGGTGCGTGGCGAGGCTGCGGTCGTGCATCCGATGCAGGACGATGCGCTCGATCCGCGGGTGGAGGATCCGTCGCTCGACTGGACGATTGTCGCCGATCAGGCGGCGAGCTCGATCATCAGTGCGCTTCAGTCGAGCTGCGCTCGGTTTCACGCCGCTCGGTGAAGCGATAGTCGACGAGGCGGAACTGGCGCAGCGGGGCGGGTTCCTTTGCCGTGCAGGTGGCGAACGCCTCTTCGGACTCGACGAAGTGTTCGAGCGTCACGTCGTGCAGCGTGCCTTCGTCGTCGCGCAGGTGGATGCGCATGCGGCCGTCGACGAGCGTCTCGCGTTGCAGGAGGCGGAATGCATCGCGCCGTGTGACCACGTGTGTGCGGCGCACGAACGTTTCCGCCGCCTGCACGGGGCGCGACTGCGAACTGCGGCCGCGGAAGGCGGCGAGGTAGATCTCGTCATTGAGCGCGGTGGCGACGAGCGCTTCCGCGTCGCGCGGCTCGACGGGGCCGTAGTAGAGGCCCCACGGCAGGACGAGCGCGTTTGCGGCGAAACGATCACCCCCGATGTGCGAGCACTGCCAGACGTCGATGTCGTCGCGCCGCTGCAATGCGTCGAACAGCGGATAGCCGCGGCGTCCGCAGCAGGAGTCGTGCTGGCCGTGTGTGCAGACGAGGATCAGCGGGCGTTGCGGCGGCGCGAGCGGCTCGGCTGCGAGTGCGGCGAACGGCACGGTCGCGACATCGTCAACCGTGGGAAGATCGAGTGCGAGGAGGCCGGCGCGCGGTCCGCTGCGGGCGAGGTAGACGCGGCATTCGCGCGGCGGCTCGACGCGCTTGCGGATGAAGACGACGCGGCTGCGCGGAATCTCGCGCGTCGCCCGTTCGAGCGCCTCGCGCACGGGTGCGGGCAAGGCGGAGTCGCAGATCGGATCGCGTCCCCAGGTGCAGGGAAACTCGACCAGGATCCAGAGATCGACGCGCGCGGCGGTGGCGATGTTGTCGTCGCCCCGGAGGCGCGCCGCGTCGGAGCAATAGAGGCGTCGCGGCGGCGTCACGCTTCTGGCTCGCCGGTCACGCGCACGAGCCCCTGCTGCGCGAGCTCGCTCACGAACTGCTGGACGGTTGCGTTGTCGATCGCGCCCGCGGCGGCGTCGCACAATTGCGCGACCGTCGCGGGGCCGCGCTCGAGCGCGTGCAGGAGCGGCTCGGCCGTCGCGGCGAATTGCCATGCGCGGCCATTCGCGTCGAATCGGATCGAGCCGTTGTCGCGCACGAGGTTCAATGCCCGCGGCGTGGCAAGCGAGACCTGCGCCGAGAGCGGCGGTGCCGCTGCGGGCGTTGCCGTCCAGGGCAGACTGGCCCACCCGCGCGAACGGGCGCGTGCGTTCTGGTGGGCGAAGTAGCGTTCGAGGAGATCGTCGTCGAGCGCGTCGATGAGTTGTTTTTTCAATTCTGAGAATTGCTGCTGCTGTTCTTCCTTCGACGCGAAACGGCGCAGCGGTGCGCGGAATTCGGTCGATGCGCGCAGTTGATCGCCGAGCCAGCGCATGAGGGTGATGCCGGTGCGTTGGTGAATGCCGAAGGTGAGGTGCAGCGTCACTTCGCCCACGCCGGATGCTTCGTGCCACGAGCCGCGCGGGATGTAGAGGACGTCGCCGTCTTCGAGCAATCCTTCCCAGACCACTTTCTGCGGGACGTCGTCATTGGGCGCGACGTCGTCTTTGAGAGGATGGGGGCGGCCGCCTTCGTAGACGCGCCAGTATTTCTTACCGTAGACCTGCAGCACGACCACGTCGTGGGTGTCGGCGTGGCGATGGAAGCCCTGCTGCTCGCGCCAGCCCGCGTACATGTTCACCTGTACGGATTCGTGCAGCACGCGCTCGAAGTCTTCGGCGAGCTGCATGACCCCTTCGCTCATGTCGTCGACGGCATCGACGATCAAGGTGTAGCCGTCGCGCAGGCGCTGGGAGAGTTTTTCCGGAACGACGAACGGAACGCGCTCTCCTTCATAGCGAAGGAATTCGTTTTTCGCGGCGAATGCGCCGTTGCGTACGAGGCGGAGGCGCGGCGGTTCGAGCCGGTGCCGCTGCAGCATCGCGTTGACGTCGGACCAGGAGAGGAGATGGTGGAAGCGTCCGCGCGTGCCGGGGATGCGGGCGAAGGTCTGTCCCCACGTGCGCGTGAGGAAGTCGTCGACGCGGATCGAGCCGAGCGTCTCCGCGAAGGTGGTGGTGGGGTGTGGCACGGGGGGAGTTTATATGACGTGGCGAGTGGCGCGTGGCGGGAGAGGCGGAGACGAGTTGACCTGTTGCCGGTTGCCCCAAGACGAGTTGACCCGTTGCCCGTTGCCGGTTGCCGAAAGCGAGTTGACCTGTTGCCTGTTGCCCGTTGCCGGGTTCGGGTTGACCCGTTGCCCGTTGCCCGTTGCCGAGGCGGCTCATCGCGGCCGCACGGTGCTCGTGAAGCTGGCGATGCCTCGCCTCGGCAACCGGTTCACTGGCAACAGGTCCACTTGCGCTTCGCTAGAAGCGCAAAGAAAGTCCCGCGGAGATGATGATCGGGCTGACGTCGATCCTCGTGACCGACTCCTCGTCCCTTCCGATGATCACGGCCGTGGCGTTCGCCTCGATCGGGACGTACTTGGCGTCGACGTTGATGGCGAGGCGGCCGCCGAGCTTGATGCCGATGCCGGCATTGACGGCGAGACCGATGTCATCGTCGAAATCGATCTGGTCGATTCCGCTCACGCCCTGCGACTCCGAAAAGTCGAACAGCATGTACGCGCCGCCCGCGCCGATGTACGGATCGATGAAGCCGTTCGGCGCAAAGTGGAGTTGCACCACCGCCGTGATCGGCGTGATCTCGAGATTGCCGCCCGAGCCGCTCGTGCCGGCCGCGCGGCGGCGAATCAGCGTCTCGGGCTCGACGCGCGCGATCGCGAACTCCGCCGAGATGCGTTCGGCGAAGAAGACGTTCG
>JALYOB010000101.1 GCA_030857085.1 Acidobacteriota bacterium
TGATCGACCTGGTCATGAAGCAGATGGACGGCACCGAGAACAAAGGCAATCTCGGCGCAAACGCCATCCTCGGCGTCTCGCTCGCCGTCGCGCGCGCAGCCGCCGAAGCGGCCGGCCTGCCGCTCTTCCTCTACCTCGGCGGTGCGGGCGCGCGCACGCTGCCGGTGCCGATGATGAACGTCATCAACGGCGGCGCGCACGCGGACAACAACCTCGACGTGCAGGAGTTCATGATCATCCCCGCCGGCTTCGACACGTTCAGCGATTCGCTGCGTGCCGGCGTCGAGACGTTCCATCAGCTCAAAAAGATCCTGCACGACAAGAAGCTCACGACCGCGGTCGGCGATGAAGGCGGCTTCGCGCCCGATCTGAAGACCAACGCCGAGGCGCTCGATCTCATCCTCACCGCGATCGAGAAAGCCGGCTACCGTCCCGCCGAGCAGATATACCTCGGCCTCGACGTCGCGGCCTCCGAGTTTTACGACAAGAAAAAAGGCTACACGTTCGAAGAAGTCGCGCGCTCGAGCGACGACATGGTCGACTATTACGTCGACCTCCGGAAGCGCTATCCGATCATCTCCATTGAAGACGGCATGGCCGAGGGAGATTGGGATGGGTGGGACTCCCTCACGGGCGTGCTCGGGAGCGGAACGCAGCTCGTGGGCGACGATCTGTTCGTGACGAATCCTTCGATTTTCGCGAAAGGGATCGAGCGCGGAATCGCGAACGCGATTCTGATCAAAGTGAATCAGATCGGCACGCTCACCGAAACGCTCGAGGCGATCGAGCTCGGGAAGCGCGCCGGATACCGCTCGGTGATTTCGCATCGCTCCGGCGAGACCGAGGATTCGACCATTGCGGATCTTGCGGTGGCGACGAACGCTGGACAGATCAAAACCGGGTCGGCGTCGCGCAGTGATCGCATCGCGAAATACAACCAGCTCCTGCGGATCGAAGAGGAGCTCGGCGACGCGTCGATGTTCGCCGGCAAAGGGATCTTCAAAGCCGCCCTGTGATTGACAAGTGCCGCCCGCTTTGGTCAAGATGTTGACCATGGCGGGCGAGCGCGACCTGATCACCGGCGTCATTCAGCTCGCGAACCTTCTCATCCGCCGCCTCTCGCCGGTCTTCGAAAAAGCAAAAATCACCCCGCAGCAATGGACGGTGCTCGCCGCACTTGCAGACGAAGAATCGCCGGTCACGCTCGTCGCACTGGCGCGGCGGCTGGTGGTGACGAAGCAGAACATGACCGGCATGATCACGAGGCTCGAACAACTCGGCCTCGCCGAACGACAGGACGATCCGAACGACCTGCGCTCCTTCCGCATCACCCTGACCCGCCGAGGCCGCGGCCTCGTGGAACGCGTGCGCCCGATGTACACGGAGTGGCTCGAATCGCTTGGGTCAGGCGATGTGTCCGAGCGCGAGCTGCAGGCGCTCGGGAAGACCGTCGAGCGGTTGATCGGGCACCTGGAAGGGTAGTTTGGAGTTCGGCGACGCGAGTCGCCGCTTTCGTTGCGGCGAAGCCGCCGGTGTACTTGTAGTGAAAGCGGCGACTGGCGTCGCCGCACTCCAAAGCGGTGGCTTTGCCACCGCACTCCTAGACGCCGCGGCGGAGCTGCGGCGTTGGGGTGAGACCGACGACCCGATTCCGGCCTAACTCTTTTGCTTCGTACAGACGCGCGTCGGCGCATTTGAAGAGCGTCTCCCGGTCGCGGGCGTCGTCGGGGTAGAGGGCGGCGCCGATGCTCACGGTCACTGCGGCACCGTCCACGGGCGCGGGGAGGGCGGCGATGTTGGTGCGGATGCGTTCCGCAATCGCGAGCAGCGCCGCCGCGTCGACCTGCGGCACGATCACCGCGAATTCTTCGCCGCCGTAGCGTGCTGCGAAATCGACCGTGCGCACGGTCTCGCGGATTGCCTGCGCCACGCGCTGCAAGGCGTCGTTGCCGGCGAGGTGGCCGTACGTATCGTTGTAGTGCTTGAAGCGATCGAGATCGAGCACGAGCACGCCGAAGCGTTCGGGATAGCGATCGGCGCGTTCGAGCTCGGCATCGATGCGTTCGCGAAACGCGCGAAAGTTCGGCAGTGCCGTCAGATCGTCGGTTCGTGCGCGCGCCTTCAGCTCGTCCGCCATTCTGTTGAAGGCAGCGCCGAGGGTGGCGATCTCGTGATCGCCTGCGACCGGCGCACGCGCGGAGAGATCGCCCGCTGCAACGCGATCGGCAGCAGCAGACAACTCTTCGATCGGACGCACCACTTTGCGCAATGTCGTCTGCACTGCGGCAAACGAAAGCAGCACGAGAATCCACGCCACCGCGAGCCCGCTCTGCATCATGGCCGTGGTCTCGCGTTCGAGCGCGGGAAGCTGTCGCGCGATTTCCAGCTTGCGCGCGGCGATGATCGACTGCGCGTCCGCGACCACGGCGGCCGAGGTGAGGTCGACGTCTGCGCGACGTGGTGCGGAGTCGCCGATCACCGCGCGAAACGCCTTCACCCGGCCGCGCAGCGTCCCGAGGTTCACGAACGTCAACGACTCGTCGGACAGATGCTGCGTCACCACGCCATAGCGCTGCGGCGTTTCCAGTCCGGCGATGAACCGCGCGTGAAACGCGTTCTGCGCGCGGATCAACTCTTCGAGTGCCGCGACCGCACGCGTTTCGACAGCGATCAAACGCGTCCAGCGCTGCTGCGCCTGGCGCGCCCGCCAGCTCAGCCCGAACGCGATTGCGAAGAGCGCCACGGCGAACGCGCCGGTCAGCAGCAGCACGCGCGTTCGCAGATGAGCTCTTCGTCGCACGGCGACGAGGATAATGCAGAGAAGTTGGACCTTCGCGCGATCTACCTCACAACGCTCGGGCGCTGCGCGCCGGAGCGGCTCGTCGCGCGGCACATCAAGCCGTCGATGCCGCGGAACGTCGTCGCAATCGGCAAGTGCGCGGGCGCGCTGCTCGATGGTGTCGCACGCGTGCATCGCATCGACAGCGCCTTCGTTGCAATTCCGGAGGGCTATCGCCTCCCATCCAGCGAAGCGCAGCTCCACATCGGCGGACATCCGCAGATGACGCCTGCCTCCTTTGCCGGCGGACGTGCGTTACTGCAGTACGTCGATGCGCACGAAGACATCCTGTTTCTGATTTCGGGCGGCGGTTCGGCGTGCGTGGAAGCGCCGGCGGAGAACTACACCGAGGAAGAGGTCGCGAACGCCAACGCGCGATTGATCGCCAGCGGCTTACCGATCGGAACGATCAACGCCGAGCGCCGCAAACGCTCCGCAATCAAAGGCGGCAAACTGCGCAATCGCGTCCGCGGCCGCGCGATCACGCTCGTTTACTCCGACGTCTCCACCGGCGCCCTGCACGACGTCGCCTCCGGCCCGACCATCACGCGGGCGGACGAAGCGATCCTCATCGCCGACAACACCACCCTCGTCGCCACCGCGGCGCAAATCATCGGTGACAACGCCGTCGTGTGGGACGAGCAGCTCGAATGCGACGTGTTGGAAGCAGCGCGAGTGCTTGCGGCTCGTGCGCGCCGGCTCGAACCGGGGCAAGTGCTGGTCGCAGGCGGTGAGCCGACGGTTGCGATTCACGGCAATGGACGCGGCGGGCGGTGCACCGAACTGGCGGTGCGATTCGCAGTCGAATCGGAGCTCGAGGCGCTGTTCGGCAGCTCGGACGGCGTCGACGGCAACAGCGGCGTCGCGGGCATCCATCTGCCGCGCCGTTCCGCACCCGGTGCGACGGCCGATTGTGAGGCCGCGCTCGCGGTTTCGGATTCGTTGCGAATCGCGGCGCAAATCGGTGAGCCGATTATGATTGCGGCTGCGGGGAACAACCTCCGCGACCTGTATCTCGTCGCCCGCACTTAGGCTCACGATTCGCAAGCAAGCGCCACGGTAGATCGGCGCCAACGGCTGATGAACGTCACTGATCCCGGAGATCCGCTGCTGCCTCCACGGCGAGGACGGCGGAGGTCTGCGCGCGAACGTCAGCGGCAAGGTCCGATGTGGGGCTGCATGAAGGCGCTGGTGTGGGTCTTCGGCGGCACGCTCGTCCTCCTCACCCTCCTCATCGGAACCGGCTGGTGGTACCTCGGCACCACGAGCTTCGCCGGTCTCGTCGCGGTGCGTATCGAGAAGACGCTCGAAGCGCATCTCGGACGCGACGTGAAGATCGGCCGCGTCGAGATCATCCGCACGCGCCCGCAGAAAGTGATCCTCTACGACCTCCGCATCGCCAACGCGCCCGGCGCGGTCGCCCCGGAGTTCGCACGCGTCGCGCGGGTCGAGATCACCGGCGGCATCGAGTCGTTCTGGGGACGCGCCATCAAGGTCGATCGCGTCGACGTGATTCAGCCGCAGCTCTGGTTCGAGATCTTCCCGAACGGCAACCACAACTTCCCGAAGTGGAAGTCGGGTCCGAAGCGCAGCGGCGAGATCGTGCACGTCGACATCGGCAAGATGTACGTGCAGAACGGCGCGTTCAGCTTCAACGATCGCCGCCACCAGATCGTCGCCGCCTCCAGCAACATCGACTCGACGATCACCGTCACGCGCGCCGAAGACCTGTACGAAGGCATCCTGAAAAGCCCCGTCGTCCGCGTGAAGCTGCAGGAGTACCAGCCCTTCGATCTCAATCTCCACGGCGGCTTCCGCTTCACGCCGGGCGTGCTCGCGCTGCAGTCGATCGCGTTGCGCGGACGCGGCATCGAAGCGTTCGTCGCCGGAAAAGTGGCGCCGCTCTCCGAGGGTGCGTACGACCTGAACATCACGTCGCGGTTGGAGCTCGATCGCGTGCGCGAGATCTTCGCGATCAACAAAGTGCTGCAGGGACAGCTCGCGCTCGACACGCGGCTGCGCGGTAAGCAAGGCGAATTTCGTCTGACCGGTGGATGGAGCTCGCCGAAAGTGAGCGCGGATGTGTACGACCTCGCGAATGCGAAAGGGCGTCTCGACGTCACCGGCAACAACCTCACCGTCGAAGTCGATCAGGCGTCGTACGGCGGCGGCACGATCGGCGCGCATTACGTGCTCGCGCAATACGCCGAGCCGTATCCGATGAAGGTCGACCTCCGTTACGCGAGCATCTCGCTCGAAAAACTCTTCAGCGACTGGGGCGTGGAGAACACCGGCCTCCGCGGCGCCGCAACCGGCTCGCTCGCGTATCACTGGAACAAAGACAAAGTGCTCGAAGGTGCGGGCGAGGGAAGTGCGCGGCTCGCGCGAAACGCGGCCGCGTTCTCCCGTGCGCAATATCCGATTCCACTCGCCGGCTCCGCGGACTTTGCGCTCGATCGGGGCGTGGTCACCTTCCGCCGCGCGGAGCTCGACACCGACAAGTCGCACATCAGCCTCACCGGCGCATTGCGCATCGAGAAGATCGTCACCGACCTGCGCATGACCATTCGCAGCAGCGACTTTTCGGAACTCGATCGCGTCGCCTACAACTTCGCGCATTCCGCAGGAAAGAAAGACTTCGACCTGTTAGGCCTCGGCGGAGCGGGAACGATCACCGGCACCGTGAGCGGCCCGATCGAAAAGCCGCAGGTGGTCGCGAACGTCACCGGCAGCGCGATCCGCTACAACGAGGTGTTGTTAGGCGACGGGAACCTCGCGCTGCGCTATGACGGCAATCGCTCCACGCTGACGTTCTATCGGGCCACGTTCGCCGACGCGGGCGGACGGCTCACGATCAACGGCACCATCGCCTTTCCCGATCACGGACCAGGACCGCGCTTCGACATCGCCGTCGAAGCGAACGGCTATCCCGCGCAGCGCGCCATCGATGCAGTCGGTCTCGATCTGAAAATCGGCAGCGGTCTCGGCACGGGACGGATGGTCGTCACCGGCACTCCCGAAAGCGGCAAGGTGACGTTCGCCGGCATGACCATTCGCCGCGCGGACGCAACGCTCGCGCTCACGGGCACGGTCAACTGGCTGCCGGGCCAGGGCAATGTGCGCTTCGATCTCGACATCGCCGCGACGAACTTTCCGGTCGCCGACATCGCCACCTTCCTCGACTTTCAGAACATCCCGGTGAGCGGCGATCTCACCGGCAAGCTGCGCATCGCGGGAGCGAAGCAATCGCTCGAAGGAAGCGGCAGCGTCACCGTGCGCAACGGCGCGATCATGGGCGAGCCGATCGACGTCGCCTCGGCCGACATCGCCTTCACGCAGGGCCGCATGCGAGCGACGAACGTGATCGTCCGCGCGCCCGCGGGCGAAGTGCGCGGCGAGGCGGAGATCGATCTCGCGAACGAGCGCTTCAGCTACACGATCGCATCGTCCTCGCTCGACCTCTCGCGCTTCCAGCTTCTCGCCAGTCTGCGCAATCTCCTCGGCGGCCGGATCGTGCTGCACTCGACCGGCGCGGGCACGTTCACGCAGCCGGAGCTGGTGGTCGAGGCGACGCTCGAGGACGCGACGCTCAGCGGACTCACGCTGCCGCCCGGATCGGCACCGCCGTCGCTCTATCTCGCCATTCGCAACGGCCGTCTGATCGTGCGCGGCGCAGTTGCAGACATCGTCTCCATCGAAGGAGAAGGTGCAGTCGGCGCGAACATGGCGGTCGACGGCACGGTGCGCGTGATCGTGAGCGACATCGCCCGCCTCGCCACATTGACTCCGTCGACGGCGAGCATCCCCGCGTCGGGCAATCTCACCATCGACATGAAGCTCGGCGGCCGCTTGACGCCGTTCGAAGCGCTCACCATCGACGCGACCGTTCCGGTCTTCAACCTCCAGATCGCCGATCACCAGTTCACCGCGCCCGAGCCGCTGCGCATCGGACTGCGCAATGGCCGCGTCGAATTCGACTCGTTCGTGCTGCACGGTCCTGACTCCACGTTCGCGGTCACCGGTTTCGCGGAGATGACCGGCGCGAAGCGGGTCAACGTCGACCTGCGCGGACGGGCGGAAGCAGCGCTGCTGCAGCTGTTTGTCGCAGACATGCGCGCGCAGGGACACGTCGACGTGGCAGTGAGCATCGACGGCACGCTGACCGCGCCGCGCGTGCTCGGCACCGCGGAACTGCGCGACGCGCAGGTGAAGCTCGCCGGATTCCCGCAGCTCATCGACGAATTGAACGGCACGCTGCGCTTCCGCGGCGATCGCATCGAGATCGAGTCGGTGCGCGCGACCATCGGCGGCGGCACCGTCGTCGCGGGCGGCATGGTCGCGCTGAACGGCATGGCGCTGCAGAGCGCGCGCATCACGTTGCAGGGCACGAGCGTCGCGCTGCGTTACTACGAAGGGCTGACCGTCGAAGGCAACTTCACGCTGCTGCTGACCGGCGATCTCGAACGGATGCGCCTGCAGGGCGACGTCGACGTCACCCGCGCGCTCTACTTCCGCGACTTCGACGTGCAGCAGATGCTGCTCAACGCAATCCTCGCGCGCAACCGCGTAACTCCGGTCGCCGCGGCGACGTGGCAGGACCGCATCGACCTGCGCATTCATCTCTCCGCGCCGGGCACGCTCGCGGTGCGCAACAACATCGCCGAAGTCACCGGCAGCGCGGACCTCGACGTCACGGGCACCGTCGCCTCGCCGGTCGTGCTGGGCGAAGTGGCGCTCGACGAAGGCGGGACGGTGCGCATCCAGAACGTCGACTACCGCGTGGTGCGCGGCACGATCGGCTTCCAGAATCCGTTCCGCATCGACCCGTTCTTCGATGTGACGATCGAAGGCACCGTCTCCGGTTTCGGCGCGAGCGAGGTGGAGAGCGGCCCGTACGAGGTGACGGTCAATCTCACCGGCACGCTCGACCGCCTCACGCCGTCGATCACCAGCGATCCTCCCGCCAGCGACATCACGCTCTTCTCGATCCTCGGTTTCGGTGGACTCGGCAACCGTTCGTCCGCCCAATCCGCAGGCGGCGTCGGCCTGCTCGGCCAGTCGCTGCTCTATCAGAGTCTCAGCTCGCTCATCGGCTCGCGCGTGTTCCCGTTCGTCGACTCGTTCGCGTACGACCCCGGCACGCTCGACACGAGCACGGGCGCGAATCCGAAGGTGACGTTCGAGAAGCGGCTGTCGAACAAGGTGCGCTTCCTCCTCGTCTACAACCTCGACAACCAGCACAGCCGTCAGGTGATCGAGTGGCTCGTGAACCCGACCTGGACGCTGCAGCTCACGCGGGACGAAACGGACGAGTACCGCCTCGACGCCCGCTTCCGCCGCCGCTACGACGCACACTGGCAATTCGGCAATGGCGATGAGGATGACTTTGCGACCGCGGCCACCGTGACTGCCGGCGCGGAGAACACCAGCAACGCCGCGCCGGTCGCGCCGCCGCCGGTCACGACGGTCAATCCCGCCGTGGCCGACAATCGCCCGATCGCGCAGATCAACTTCCGCGCGGACGCCGTGTTCAACACGCAGGCAGTGGCGCAGGAAGTGACGCTCAAGCCCGGCCAGCTGGTGACGATTCGCGAGCTGCAGTCGTCGATCAAGAACCTGTTCGCGACCGGCAATTTCCGCGACGTGCGCGTCGACGCGGCGCCGAGCGACGCCGGGGTCGTGCTCACGTTCTCGCTCTTCCTCCACTACCGCGTGAGCGACATCGACATCGACGGTCTGCGCGGCAGCGATCGTACGCGCGCGGCACGCGAGCTCACGGTGCGCGCGGGCGAGGTGCTCTCGCTCGATGCGGTCGAAGACAGCGCATCCGCCATCGAGGAGATGCTGCATCAGAACGGCTTCCTCGGCGCGACGGTCGACGCGGAAACGAACTTCAATCGCGCGCGCAACATCGCCGACGTCCGCTTCGACGTGGCGCTCGGGCCGCTCGCGAAAGTGGGGAACGTCGTCATCGAAGGGAACACGGCGCCGTTCACCACGCGCGAGCTGATCGCGCGCATGAAGCGCCATCCGGGCAAGGCGTTCCAGCTGCGCGAGGCGCGCGAAGACGCGAACCGGATGAAGAGCTTCCTCGTCCGCCGCAACTACCGCCGCGCGGACGTCGACTTCCTCGGCCACACGTACGACGCCGCCACGCACGCGGTGACGCTGCGCTATCGCGCCGTGACCGGTCCGGTCGTGCAGGTCGCAGTAGCGGGCGTGCCGCGCAAGATGGTGCGCCGCTGGCTTCCGTTCGGACGCAATCAGGAGTACAGCGAAGACGTGGTCGAGCGCGCGGCCGATGCGATCACGGAAGGGCTGCAGCAGCGCGGCTACTTCAACGCCACCGTCGACACGGAAAGCGATCTCGAAGGGAACACCTGGACCACGACCTTCAACGTCAGTCCGGGTGCGGTCTATCGCCTCACCGACGTCAAGTTCAACGGCAACATCCGCGTCAATGAAGACGAGCTGCACGGCATCGTCGCCACCACGCCCCGCGGCGGCTTCCGTCGCGTGCTCCAGCGCATCTTCCGCCGCCCGACCGGCGTCACGCGCGCGCAACTGCGCGAGGATCGCGACGCGATCGAGTCGTACTACCGCCTGAGCGGCTTCTCGCTCGCAACCGTCGGCGAGCCGGCCGTGCAGACGCGCGCCGACGGCACGTTGGGCGTGGAGTTCCCGATCAACGAAGGACCGCAGACGATGCTCACGGCCGTGCGCGTGGAAGGGAACGAGAAGATCGAGACCGGCACGTTGCCGCGTCCGCAGCTCGTCACCGGCGGTCCGCTCAATCCGCAACTGCTGCACGACGACGTGGTCGCGCTGCAGACGTTCTACGCAAACCGCGGCCACGTCGAAGTGCAGGTCACGCCGCGCGTGAACGTGAGCGAAGACCGCACGACCGCCGACGTCGCGTACGTGATCGCGGAAGGGCCGCAGGTGAATGTCGACGACATCACGGTGCGTGGCAACACGTACACCGATCGCGACGTGGTGCTGCGCCGCGCCGGCCTCGAGCCGGGACAGCCGTTCAGCTACACGGCACTCCTCGAAGCGCAACGCGAGCTCTACCGCCTCGGCATCTTCCAGCGCGTCGACGTGCAGGCGCAGCAGACCGATACGACGGTCGCCGATCGCGACATCGTCATTCAGGTCGAGGAAGGGCGCGACCTCACGCTCACCGGCGCGATCGGTCTGCGCGCGGATCGCGCGGCCGGCGGCGGCACGCAGCTGCACGAACGCATCGCGGCCGCGGCCGCACATCGCAACCTGTTCGGCAGCGGCCGTTATCTCGGTCTCGAAGCGGTGTACGGCGGCAACGAGCGGGAAGTGTTCCTCACCTACCGCGAGCCGTTCATCAGCCGCTGGAACGTTCCCCTGCAGCTGCAGGTCTTCCAGTCGGACGACAGCACGCGCTTCGGCACCCGCTTCCGTCAGCGCGGTACGTCGATCGAGGTGACGAAAGTCGCGCGCCTGCAGACGCGCTGGTCGGTGCGGTACGAGTACAAGATTTCAAAGTGTCTGCGCGAGGAAAACGACAAAGAGGAGAGTCTCTGCGCGAGCATCGAGAAGGGCATTCCGGTCGAGAACGTCGACGCGTCGCTGCTCAACATCTCGATCTCCAGCATCACGCCGACGTTCTTCTGGGATCGCCGTGACGACATCATCGATCCGCATCGCGGCTTCTTCACCAGCGCCTCGATCGAATACGCGTTCCCGCTGTTCGCCGCCGACGCCGGATTCCTCAAGGAGTATCTGCAGGGGGCGTATTACATCCCGCTCACCGAACGCACGGTGAT
>JALYOB010000509.1 GCA_030857085.1 Acidobacteriota bacterium
GAGGAACTCCGAGGAACCCGAGGAACTCCGAGGAACTTCTACTTAGCGAATTCCGTCGCGCGCATTTCCCGGATCACCGTCACCTTGATCTGTCCGGGGTACTGCAGCTCGGATTCGATCTTCCGGGCGACATCTTTCGAGAGCCAGATCGACTGCTCGTCGGTGATCTTCTCCGAGTTCACGATGATGCGAAGCTCGCGCCCTGCCTGAATGGCGAAGCTCTTCGAGACGCCGTCCATCGCATTCGCGATCGACTCGAGGCGCTCGAGACGATGCACGTAATTCTCGAGAATCTCGCGGCGAGCACCGGGACGCGCGGCGGACAGCGCGTCGGCTGCATTGACCAGCACGGCCTCGACCGTGGTCGGATCGTAATCGCCGTGATGGCACTCCATCGCGTGAATGACGTCGCGCTTCTCGCCGTATTTTTCGAGCACCTGACGGCCGAGCTCGAGATGCGTTCCTTCCATCTCGCGATCGATCGCCTTGCCGATGTCGTGCAGCAATCCGCCGCGCTTGGCGATGGTGTCGTTCACGCCTAACTCGACGGCCATGAGCGCCGCGAGCTGCGCGACTTCGAGCGAGTGCACGAGCACGTTCTGTCCATACGACGTGCGATAGCGCAGACGGCCGAGGAGCTTGAGCACTTCGGGGTGGATGTCCGTGATGCCGAGCGAGAACGCCGCCGCCTCCCCTTCCTCGAACAGCTTCTGATCGAGTTCCTGACGAACTTTCTCGACCAGCTCCTCGATGCGTGCAGGATGAATGCGGCCGTCCTGCATGAGGCGCTCGAGCGAGATGCGGGCGATCTCGCGGCGGATCGGATCGAAGCCGGAGAGGATCACCGCTTCCGGCGTGTCGTCGACGATGAGATCGACGCCCGTCGCGAGCTCGAGCGCGCGAATGTTGCGACCTTCGCGGCCGATGATGCGGCCCTTCATGTCTTCGCTCGGGAGATCGACCACCGAGACGGTGTTCTCCGCCACGTAGTCTGAGGCCATGCGCTGGATGGCCATGCCCAGGATCTTCTTGGCTTTCTGGTTGCCGAGCTCGGTCGCTTCGCTCTCGATGCGCTTGATGATGTTCGCCGCCTCGAGCTTTGCTTCGTTCTCGATGCCGCGGATCAGCTCGCGCTTCGCTTCGTCGGCGGTGAGGCCGGCGACCTGCTCGAGCTTGTGGCGCTGCGCTTCGACGAGCTCGTCGAGCTCGGTTTCCCGCGCCTCGACCCGCTTCTCGCGGTCATTGAGGCTGCGGTCGCGCTTCTCGACCTCGCCCATGCGGCTGTCGAGCTGCTGCGTTTTTTTGTCGAGCGCTTCTTCTTTCTGCTGCAGGCGGCGTTCGACGGATTTGATTTCGTCGCGGCGCACCTGCGCCTGTTTATCGAACTCCGAGCGCATCTGGAGGAGCTTTTCTTTCGCCTCCAGGTCGGCTTCCTTGAGCTTCGACGCTGCCTCTTTCTGAGCGTCCTCGACCACGCGCGCCGCCGAGGCTTTCGCCTCCGCAAGCTGTGCGTCGGCACGCTTGCGATACACGGCGGCCCAGGCGAGGGCCAGAGCGACGGCGAGGACGATTCCTATGCCGATCGCAATCAACACCTGTATGAGATTCAACACCGCACCTCCACGTGGGAGGCATGCACTTGGGGGAGGAAGATTTCGGAGTACCCCGCCTGAGCCGTGTGGTGATTCTTACCTGAACCTGTACAGGACAGGTGGGCGCCCTACTCGTGCCATGTTGGCTACCTTCTGAGCTTCCGCTTCCGGCGGAAGGAAGGCGTGCACGGGACCCGAGACGCGAGCTACCCGGATAAGAAAGTACGGTTCAAGTGCTTGATCGAGCATCACGAACCCTGCAGGGACTCCGAAACGATTGAAACCATTGCTGGTTGCTCAGCTTAATACCTCGCTGAGACGCTCTGATATTTCCTCCGTTCTCTCGATCCAGATTCCCGCGGCATCTTCCCGCTGACGTCGGAATCGGGAGAACTCGTCGGCTATGTTCAAAGCCGCCAGGATGGCGATTTTCATCGGGTCGACGGTCGCTACCTGAGCCGCCACCTCGCGCATCCTGTTGTCGACAAATCGCGCAAGCTCCGCTAAATAGTCCGGGTCGCCATTCCCCCGAACGTTGTACGTCTGACCGAAGATCTCGACACCTGTCGAAGATGTGGCCGAATCGTATTTCGCGTCCATTGGAAAAGGTGCCCGGAAACGCGGCGGATTATAGCAGACGCTATTCGGCGCCAGTGAAGGTGACGCCCGGACGCCAGTCGATGATCGTCCGGCCGCCGCGGCAGACCCACGCGACCGCGCTCATCTCCCCCCGCAACGCATGTTTCTTCCCCTCGATGCGAGTCCAGTCGCGCGAGGTGAACGGCGTGCCGTTGATGAGATAGAAGCGCATCGGATCGACGCCTTTGTGCGACACGACGAGGGTCTCGGTCGTGCCTGCGCTCGTTTTCATGACCAGTGTGGTTTTGTCGCGCTCGCGGCGATAGCGCGTCACCCGGCCGGCATGGCTGGTCAGCTGATTGCGATCGCACTCGACCGCCGCCGGCGGCGCGAGACGTCCGGAGGTCATCGAGACAACGGGCGCCTCGACGGCCACTTCGCTGGTCTGCGTTGCTTCGATCGCAAAGCCCGCCTCTTTCCACGCCGGATAGCCGCCCTGCAGGACGGCGACGCGTTCGAAGCCATGTTCGTTCGCGAGCAGGAGCGCCCCTTCGAGGCTCGTCTCCTCTGCTTTGCAGGTGCAGTAGGTGACGATGAGCTTCTGCTGGTCGAGCTCGCCCGCGCGTTGATTCATGAGGCCGAGCGGCACCCATTTCGCGCCGGCAATGTGCCCGAGCTCGTACGGAACGCTGCCGCGCACGTCGACCGCGACCGCGTCGCCTTTCTGCAGCAGCGCGCGAAGCTCCGCCGGGTTGACGCGGCGGATTTCCGACTTCATGAGAGTTGCGGCAAGAAGGATTGCAAGAATGTGCATAAAAGATCGCGGTGTCATCCCGAGCGAAGTCGAGGGATCCCCCGCCGATGGAACGCGTCGTCGCCAGTCGGCAGGGGGTTCCTCGACTTCGCTCGGAATGACAACAAATGCAAAGAGCGGCGGGCTTCCCCGCCGCTCCGAATGATATCGCTGCGGTTTTCGATTACAGCCCGCGATACGTGGCGGAGAGCGACGCCGCACGGTTCGCCTGGCCGGTCGTGAACTTGTACATGCAGAAGTCGTCGCTGTAGTCCATGAAGTTCTCGATCGGATCGAGACCCGGATACAGCTTGCCGGTGCAGGAGTCCTGACCGGTCGGGCAGCCCCAGGTCGAGGAGCGCTCGGCTGGGGTGTCATCGACGTAGTCGTTGTTCTTCTGGCAGCCGCCCTGGAACGTGTGGTAGAGACCGACCCAGTGGCCGACCTCGTGGGTCGCCGTGTCGCCCTCGTTGTACGGGCTCATCGAGCCGCCCGGCACCGTGCGCCAGTCGCAAACGACGCCGTCCATCAGCGGCTTGCTCGAATAGCTCGAAGGGAAGGTCGCCCAGCCCAGCTCGCCCGAGCTCGGCTGATTGAAGTAGATGTTGAGATCCCCGGCGCCGCCCTTACGGAGCGCGTTCTTCATCTGCGTCTCGGCCGTCGAGCCGTACGCCGCACCGAACCAGGTCGCATTCGAGGTGCGATCCGTCGCCGCGATCTGGAAGCGGAACTTGGTGTTCGCGCCACCGGTGATGCCGCTGTAGGAGTCATTGAGGACGCGGATCTGATTGGAGAGCTGCGTATCCGTCACGTTGCCGGTCGAGCCGTTCGTGATCACATGGAAGTACACCATCACAG
>JALYOB010000510.1 GCA_030857085.1 Acidobacteriota bacterium
GACGGAGAGAGAACGAGTGAAAGCGGCGACTGGCGTCGCCGCACTCCAAACTAAAAGTGCGTGGCGTTGACGCCGAGGCGCTTTTTCAGCAGCCTCCGTGCAGGCCGCGAGCTTTCCCGGAACCAATCCCACGCCGCTTTCAGCTTCGGCCGTTCGTGCACGAACACCGTGATCGCGCGGCGGCGGGCGTCTTTGTCGCCGAGGACGTTCACTTCCTTTTTGCGCGTTTCGGTGAGCTTCTCGTCGAGCTCGCGATAGAACTCTTCGTCCGCGCGAAAGTACATGTTCTTCAGCCAGCAAAGGCCGTCGGTCACGCATGCGGGCTTGAGCACGTCGAAGCGCTTGTACGTGTACGGCGCCTTGCTCTTCATGAGCAGCACTTCGCGCATTTCGTCGCGCATCTTCGCGAACGCAGGGCCGTTCCAATGCTCCGCGAACGTCTGTCCGTCGTGGATGTTCCCGAGCGGTTTCACCTCGGGATTCAGGAGCAGACAGCAGGGACGAATGTCGCCGTTGCCGGTGATCGCGGCCGTGTACCAGGCGAAGAAACAGCCGCCGTTTTCGTTCTTGAACGACGGCGCAGTCGGGTACATGTTGTACGCGGGCGTCTGCACGCGGTCGCGCACTTTCTGCAGCATCTCGTTCCAGCCCTCGACCGCGAAATCCATCTGCAGCATGCCGACGCCGTGATCGCGGCGAAGCATTTCCTCGGCGAGCGGTTCGGCGGCGTCGCGGTCTTCGATGCGCAGCAGCGTGTCGCGATCGACGCGGTCGAGCGGCACTTCGAGCACCGCGTTGATGGCGATGCGATCGGGTCCGAGGCTGCGTCCGAGCTCGTACATGTCGACGAGGCGGTGCATGTTTCTGCGGTCGATGAGGAACTGCACGACGATCGACGGATAGATCGATTCACCGCGGGTGGCGACGAGGTTGCGGATGTTCTCCGTCACCTTGTCGAACAGCGCCGGCTTCACTTTCATCATCCGCGCGTAGTCGGCGGCGTCGACGGCGTTGAGCGAGAAGATCACCTCGCGCGCTTTGTTGTCGACGAGGCGCTTCGCCACTTCCGCATTCAACGCCACACCGTTCGTGGTGAGGTTGTCGACGATGACGTTGCGCGACGCGAGATGGTCCATCACGTTGAGGACGTCGCGATGGAAGAGCGGATCGCCGCCGCCCGAAAGACGCACCGACTTCAGTCCACCTTCGGCCAGTTCATCGATGAGATCGGTGAGCTTCGGAAGAGGGATCGACTCCTTCGTGCGCAGGTCCTGCTGGTTGCAGAAGTAGCAGGCGACGTTGCAGCGATCGGTGAGGTCGAGCTCGACATGCACGGGTCCGCGCGTCGGACGATTCGCGACGATCGCGTCGATGATCTCGCGCTTGCGTTCGCGCGACACTTCTGCCCAGCCGTGGGTTCCCCGCATGCGGGTGGTAATGAGAGGCGCCTGCGCGCTATTCCGGTTACTCGTAGCGCAGCGCGTCGATCGGATCGAGCTTCGAGGCTTTGCGTGCCGGATAGAAGCCGAAGAAGATGCCCACCGTTGCGGCCACAGCGAACGCGACGAGGATCGCCGTCGGGCTGATCACGATCGGCCAGCCCGCGCCTTTGCCGATGCCTTTCGCCACGCCGACACCGACGAGCACGCCGATCAGTCCGCCTAACACCGACAGCGTCACCGCTTCGAACAGGAACTGCAGCAGGACGTGACGCCCGCGCGCGCCGATGGCCATGCGGATGCCGATCTCGCGCGTACGCTCGGTGACGCTGACGAGCATGATGTTCATGATGCCGATGCCGCCGACGGCCAGCGAAACGATCGCGATGCCGAGGAGGAGATTGCGCATGAGGCCGACCTGCTGCTGGTTCGCCTGCGCGATCTCTTCCTGCGAGCGCGTCATGAAATCGGCGTCGCCGCCCGGCGGGATGCGGTGCCGCTGCCGCAGCAGCGCATCGATCTGATCCGTCGCCTCGGACACCTGTTCCGCAGATGCCGCAGACACGATGATCATGCCGAGGCGCTGCTGGCCGGTGAGGCGCTTCTGGACGGTGGTGTAGGGCGCGATGATGGTGTCGTCCTGATCGGAGCCCATCATGCTGCCGCCTTTTTTCTCGAGCACGCCGACCACGCGAAAGGGGACGTTCTTGATGCGGATGATCGAGCCGACCGCGTCGCCGTTCGGGAAGAGGTTATCGGCGACGGTCGTGCCGAGCACCGCCACTTTCGCACCCGAGCGAATGTCCCCTTCCGTGAAGAACGAGCCGTCTTTCACGTTCCACGCGCGAATGCTCTGCCAGTCGATGCCCACGCCGAACACCTGCGTCGACCAGTTCATCTCACCCGCCACGACCTGACCCGCGGTGCGCGACTGCGGCGAGACGTACGCGCACGCATTGCACTCGCGCGCGATCGCCGCTGCATCTTCTTCGGTGAGCGTGGAGCTGCCGGAGAAAATGCGCGCGCCGCCCTGCGTCGCCGCACCGGGCATGATCATGATGAAGTTCGACCCGAGGGAGTTGATCATCTCGGAGACCGACGACGCGACGCCCGCGCCGATCGCGACGGAGACGATGACGCACGCAACCCCGATCACCACGCCGAGGGCCGTGAGCAGCGACCGCATTTTGTTGCGCGCGATCGATTTGAGTCCGACGACGGTGATGTTGGCGAGACGGACGAGTGTGATTTTCATTTGAGTTCCCTCGGAGTTCCTCGGAGTTCCTCGGAGTTCCTCGGAGGCGCTCGAGTGGGCCAGCCACTCCGAGGAACTCCGAGGAACCGAGGAACTCCGAGGAACTCAGCTTTTCACCGGCTGCACCGGCGCTTCAATCCCCTGCCTTTGCACGCGGTGCTGCTGCACGCGTTCGTCCTGCTGAATCCTGCCGTCGCGGACGTGCACGATGCGTTTGGCGTGCTGGGCGATGTCGGGTTCGTGGGTGATCAATACGACGGTTTTTCCGTCGTCATTCAGTTCCTGGAAGATGCCCATGATCTCGATCGAGGTGCGGGAGTCGAGATTTCCTGTCGGCTCGTCGGCGAGGAGGATCGCAGGGTTCGTGACCAGCGCGCGGGCAATGGCGACGCGCTGCTGCTGTCCGCCGGAAAGCTGCGAGGGATAGTTGCCTTCGCGGCCAGCGAGGCCGACGCGATGGAGCGCGTTGCGCGCGGCGGTCTGCCGTTCTTTCTTCGCCAGGGCGAGATCGCCGTAGAGCAGCGGCAGCTCCACGTTCTCCATCGACGAGGTGCGTGCGAGGAGATTGAAACTCTGAAAGACGAAGCCGATCTTCGCGTTGCGGATGATCGCGCGCTGATCGCGGCTCAGTTGCGAGACGTCCGCGCCGTCCAGGATGTACGTGCCGTCGGTGGGGCGATCGAGGCAGCCGATGATGTTCATCAGCGTCGACTTGCCCGAGCCGGACGGACCCATGATGGCGATGAACTCCCCTTCGTCGACGACGAGGTCGACGCCCGCGAGCGCGCGCACTTCGACCTCGCCGAGGCGATAGACCTTCGTGAGATTGCGGATCTCGATGACGGGACGCGCCACGTCAGCCTCTCCGGCCGCGACCCATTCCGCCGCCACCGCCGCCCGCGCCCGGAGGCGGCGGACCTTCGACCTTCGCGGTCGCGATGCCGACGACGACCGTGTCGCCCGGTTTGAGATTGCCGGAGATCACCTGCGTGAAGCGGCCGTCGGTGATGCCGGTGCGAATCTCGACAGGTGTTAATTTTTTCTCAGGCCCGAGCGTGTAGACCGTCTGCGCCTTCGACGGCGCGCCGCCGCGGCGGCGTCCTCCGCCCGGCAACTGACCGGC
>JALYOB010000102.1 GCA_030857085.1 Acidobacteriota bacterium
GGATGCCGACGATCGCCAGCTCGGCGATGTCCGTCTGCGCGGTCGCGGCGTCGCGTGCGCTGAGCGGCTCTTCGAGCGACGCCCGTCCGTTATGGGCGACATCGGAGGTCTTCACCACCGCCACCGGTGCGCGTCCTTCGCGATGCTCGACCCACAACGTGCCGAGCGTATTCGGCGTGTGGAAGAACGTGTTCACGACGTCGGGCCAGCGCAGCGTCTGACGCGGCGCTAACGTGACGCGGCGATCGACGCTCGTTTCGCCGGCGACATAACGCAGCGTCACCACGATCCGCTCGCGCAGCGGGTTGTGCATCGTGAGATCGGATTGCCACATCGATCCGCCGATGCCGCCGAGGCTGCCGACGACGGGGAAGATCATCCGGGCGAGGCCGCTGCTCACGAGCTCTTTCTTCGCCGGGACGCGAATGAGCCGCAGATAGTCGGCGACGGCGCGCGGCTTCACGTCGGCGCGGCGCGTCCAGAGCTCGACGCCGCGGACCGCCTGATGAAAGCGATACATCTCGTCGATGTACGCGGAGACGGCCTGCGCGCGGAGGTCGTTCGGCACGCCGTCGAACTGGTCGTACATGTCGGGCGAGCGGCGGATGATCACCTTCGGCTTCGTCCGTTCGAGCGCGCGAATGGTCTCCGCCTGAAACTCGCGCGGCGAGAGGATCGGCACCTGATAGAAGCGCGTCGGGTTCGGACGATTGGCGAAGAAATAGAACGCCGGCTGATTGGAAAAGTCGAAGATCGGCTCGTTCGGTTTCGTGAGCGCGCCGATGCTCGTGGCCACGTCGGTGATGCGCCAGTAGACCGTCTCCGCCTGCGGGTCGCGATCGACGCGCAGCAGGCGTCCGTAATAGCGGGTGAAATCGCGCAGACGCACTGCCACCAGGTCGGGGATCCAGAACAGAACGAGGATCACCGGCACGCTTGCCACCGCGAGCGCGGCGACGAACGCGCGCGTTCCTTCCCCACCTTCGCGCCACACGTTGCGCATTGCGCGCACGAGCAGCACGGCGAGCAGCACGATGAGCGGTCCGATGAGGAACGCGGCAAAGTACTGATGCGTGAACGAAACGCGTCCGAACGCGGTGCGCTGGGCGATGGTCGAGAAGACCGTCAGCACCAGCAGCGCGTAATCGAGCGTGTCGACGCGGCGCTCGATCCAACGGTGAATGAAGTAGATCGCGGCGATGGCGATGACGATCGGGCTGAGGATCAGATGAAACTTCTCCCACAGCACGAAGTCGGCGAGCGTGTGCAGATTGAGGTCTTTGCGGAACGTGGAAACGAGATCGGGAAACGGCAGCGACCAGACCGCGTCGATGATGCGGGGGATGGTCACGAACGAGGTCTCGGCGAAGTCGCCTAACGCGCCGTGCATGCCGAGGTAGATGCAGAACGGTGCGGCGCCGAGGATGGTGCCGATGACGAAGTACGACGCGGCGGAGGCGGGGGCGAGGCCGTCCCACGGCACGCGTCGCGCGGCGATCCAGAGGAGCAGCGCAGTTGCGAGTGCGCCGGCGATGGAGAAGACGCCGATCTCGTAACTGAAGAAGAGCGCGATGCCGGCAAAGACGCCGCTCCAGATGGCAGACGCACGGCTGCGCCGTCGCAACGCGAGCCAGAACAGCGCCACGGCAGCAACCTGAAAGAACGTGCGGTTGTTTTCCGCCGTCGTCCATGAGCCCATGGCCACGCAGAGCAGCGCGAGCGGAATCGACTCGAAGATGGCGATGCCAAGGAACCAGATCGCGACGCCGAGAAACGCGCCGATGACCACCGAGCGGAGCACCGCTACATCGAGCGAGCGTCCGAACAGCTGCATCAGCCATGCGTCGAGCTGCCCGTCTTCGAGCATGCCGTGCAATGCGAAGACGTCGCGGAACGGGACTTTGCCGCGAAGGTAATCGGAGGCCGGCCCGATCGACTCGCCGCGATGAAAGAGGTCGACCCATTCCGAGAGCCGCGCCGTCGACGCATAGCTGAAGAGATAAATCAGTGCGGGGATGAGGAGGTACGCCGCGAGGTTCCACGCCGCGCGCGGCGAGAGTGGATGTTTCAGCCGCGCGGCGATGAGGGCGATGACGAGCAGCGTCACGAGCATCACCACGCGCGGCTGCGGCACCGGCACTACGATCGCGGCAAGAAACGGCAGGATCGTCAGCGGCAGCGCGGCGACGGCGATGCGGCGAAAGACCTCTTCCGCGCGCGTGCCGAAACTCAGCTCGGACATGCGCGCGATGAGAATGACCGCACCCCAGAAGATGCCGAGGAACATGGCCACGAAAACGATCTCGAGGACGAGCGTCTGGACGTGAGCGATGATCCGCGCCGTCACCAGATACCGGAAGAACAGCCACGACGTTCCCTCAGCGAAGAGCAACGCGTGATACGGACCGAGCTCGCGGCGAAAGAGATCGCGAATCCAGCGGCGGCGGCGCGCGAACGCGAGTGCGCGCGGCAGTGCGTACGCGAGCACGATCGGCATCGGCAGAATCCACCCTGCCTTGCCGGTCGTGAGATAGAGCACCGGCGCGAGAAAGAGCGGCGCGGTGAAGAGAATGCGTTCGGAGGTGGTACGCAGACGGGCGGATGCGCGCGCAAGAATGCCGCGCACCCAGATCGTCATCGGCGGCACGATCAGGAAGAAGAGCGCGGCGGCGAGATAGTCGCGGAACTTCGAATAGCGCTCGATCGTGACCAGCCCCACGGCGACCGGCGCGGTCGGCGGCAGGTTGCGCAGCAGCAGCGTGAGCGTGAGGAAAAATCCGGTGGCAACGCAGAACGCCGCGATCCAGACGAAGGCGTCGGTGATGCGGTCGTACAGCCGCTTGGGCGAAGAGGCGCTCACGCGGGCGCGAGTATAGCGGCGGCCGTTTCGACGAGGCCGCGCACTGCCGGGTCGTCCGGTGCGCACCTGCGCATCCACGCCCATGCGTCACTCCATCCGAACGATCCCATGGCCGCGTCTTCGGCGAAGAGGTTCGCGCGCGTTTCGTTCTGCGACAACACTGCGAGCCGCAGCAGACGGCGTTGCTGTGCGTCGAGCGCGCCGCCATTCGCGACGCGTGACAGGAGAGGAATGCGCTGCAGCGGATCGGGCTCGACGTCGAGTGCCTCGACCGGTCGCGGCGGCAGCGGACGCGGTGCGGCTTCGACGCCCGAGCCTTTCCTGCGCGCGGCGAAGATCGCAAAGTCGCTGTTGATCCGTCCGCGATCGGTGAGCATCGCGTCGATGGTGCAGAGCATCTCCAGCAGACTGCGATGGCGTGCGTTCTCGAAGCGAAAGTGCTGCACCACGTCGAAGAGGAGATGCTGCACGACAGCGCCGCCGAGCTGCTTCCGCTCGCGCACGTCGAAATGCCGTTCGAGCAGCGGCACGACTTCTTCGGCGCGGACCCCTTCCGTCGGGTCATACGCGAGCATCTCGTCGAGCGGCGGTCTGCGCCGCGATTCGTAGTTGCCGCGCAGCTCTTTCGGCAGACAGCGAAAGAGGGCGTTGATCATCGCCAGCACCTCGTCGCTGTACTGAAAGCGATTCGGGCCGATGTACTCGTTGACGATGAGGGTCGCGTTCGCGCGCATCGCCGACTCGATCTGCGCGTATGCGTGCTCGAGGTTGTCGACGTGATGCAGCACCGAATGCGCGATCACCACGTCGTACGCATCGCGCTGCAGCGTGTCGCGATTCAGATCGACCACGCCGTAGTGAATGTTGCCGATGCCGCGTGCAAGCTCGCGCGCACGCGCCACCGCTTCTTTGGCAAAGTCGACCGCGTCGATCTGCGCGACGAACGGCCATTGCGCGACCACCCGTTCGAGCCACCCTTCGCCGCATCCGAGGACGAGGACGCGGAGGTTGTCGCCAACGAACCAGCGATGCGCCCATGAGGCCAGCCAGTCGCGCGCGGGATCGCCGGTCGCGCGCTCATTGAGATGCATGAGCACCGCGGTGTTGGCCATCCACGTCGCATGCGCGAGCTTGTCGGCGAACGTGGCGTCGTTCCAGATCGTCACGACGTCAACTCGCGACAGGACGCGCCCGGGCAACCGCTTCGACCACCGCATCGTGCAGTGCCTGCACGCTCGCCTTCGATGCGACGACGTCGGGATTGCGATCGTATTTGCGCAGCGACGCGCTGGTGGTCTCGCCGATGGTGGCGATGACCGCGCGGGTCATCACGCGGGTGCGTTCTTCGGGCGTGAGTTTCTCGAAGAAGCGATCGACCGTCGAAGCGCTCGTGAACGTCACCACGTCGATGGCGTCATTCGCGATCGACAGGCGCAATTCGTCGACGTCGTAATCGGCGGAGATGGTGCGATAGGCGATCACGAGATCGACTGCGCCGCCGCGGCTGCGCAGATCTTCGAGCAGCTCGTCGCGTCCTTCTTCCGCGCGGATGATGGCGGTGCGCACACCTTGCTGCTCCTGCGGCAGAAGAGGAATGAGCTCGGTGGAGATGCCGCGCTCCGGAACGAGGTCGGGGACGATGCCGCGCGCGCGCAATGCGTCGGCGGTGACCGCTCCCACTGCGGCGACTTTCGTCGAGGCGAGTGCGCGCGCATCTTTGCCGTTCGCAAAGAGACGATCGAAGTAGAACTGCACGCCGTTCACGGAGGTGAAGACGAGCCAGTCGTAGCGCGTGGCGACGGCACGATCGAGCGCGTCGAACGATTCCGGCGGCGCAATCTCGATGGTGGGGAACTGCAGCACCTGCGCGCCCGAGTCTTCGAGCAGCCGCTTGAGCTCCGACGCCTGTTCGCGGGCTCGCGTGACGACGACGCGCTTGCCGAACAGAGGCCGCGACTCGAACCAGTTGATCGTTTCGTGCAGCTTCACGACGTCGCCCACTACGATCAGCGCGGGCGTCTCGAGGTGCGCGTTCCTGACGAGCATCTCGATGTTGCGCAGCGTGCCGGCGACGGTGCGTTGATCGGCGCGCGTGCCTTTCGAAATCACCGCGCAGCCGCGCGACGGCGACATGCCGAACTCCATCAGCTTGTGCACGATCGTGGCGAGATTGGCGAAGCCCATCAGGAAGACGATGGTGCCGTCGAGCTGCGCGAGGGGCTGCCATTGAATGCCGGTCGAGCCGGAGTCGGCTTCGTGTCCGGTCACGAGCGTGACCGACGTGGCGTACGAGCGATGAGTGACCGGAATGCCGGCGTATCCGGGCGCGGCAATGGCGGACGAAATCCCCGGCACCACCTCGAAAGCCACCCCCGCCGCCGCAAGCTCCTCGGCCTCCTCGCCGCCGCGGCCGAACACGAAGGGATCGCCGCCTTTCAAGCGCACGACGGTCTTGCCGTTCTGCGCTTCGTCGACCAGCAGCTTATTGATCTGGTCCTGCGGCAGCGTGTGGGCGGCGGCGCGTTTGCCGACATGCACGACCTGCGCTTTCTTCGAGATCAGCGCGGCGATGTCGCGCGAGACGAGCGCGTCGAGCGCGACGAGATCGGCGCGGCCTAACAACTCGGCCGCGCGCATGGTGAGGAGGCGCGCGTCACCGGGACCGGCACCGACGAGATAGACCTTCCCGCTCAAAACAACTCCTCCGCTCCCTGCGCGACGAGCTGCGCGTGCACTTCGTCCACGCTCGCCCCTTCCGCGCGGATCGAGCGCGTGCCGTTCGAGAAAAACGCGCGCAGATGTCCGGTCGCATAGTGCACCGCGACGGCCGAATAGCAGTCGAGGCGCACGCCGAATTTCTGCAGCACCGCCCGCTCCGATCGCGCCGCCTCGGCGGTGGGCGCGTGATTGATCGACTGTGCGGCGTCGCGCGCGACTGCATTCGAGGCGAGACATTCGAGCGCCACGATTCCCTGTCCGGCCGCGGGCAGCATTTCGTCGACGGCAAAGTAGGAGGTGATCTCGTTCGCGCGGCCGAGCCTCGTCAGTCCCGCGCTGGCGAGCACGATCGCGTCGTACGCGCCGTCGCGCGCTTTCTGCAGACGCGTGTCGACATTGCCGCGAATGTCTTCGATGCGCAGGTGCGGATAACGCTCGATGAGCTGCGCCCGCCTGCGCGGTGCGCTCGTGCCGATCAACGCGCCTTCTTTCATGTCGCCGATCGATGCGCCGTGCGGATGCACCCATGCATCGCGCGGATCGGCGCGCTCGAGAAAACCGGCGAGCAGGAAGTGCTCCGAAATCAGCGACGGCACGTCTTTGAGGCTGTGCACGGCGACGTCGATCTCCTCCCGTTCGAGCGCTTCCTCGAGCTCTTTGATGAAGAGCCCCTTGCCGCCGATCGTGGCGAGCGAAACGTCCTGCCGCTTGTCGCCGGTGGTCCTGACGATGACGAGCTCCGGCTCGTATCCGGCCGCGGTCAGCTGCCGCGCGGCTTCATTCGCCTGCCAGAGCGCGAGCTGACTGCCGCGCGTGCCGATGCGGATGTTCGTCATATCGGAGTGGAGGATATGTCGGTTCGCTGGAGTTCCTCGGAGTTCCTCGGGTTCCTCGGAGTTCCTCGGAGGAGTACCTCGGTACCTCGGAGTACCTCGGAGTACCTCGGGTGACTACCGCCGAGGAACTCCGAGGAACTCCGAGGAACCCGAGGAACTCCGATCTCAGCGCAACCCGAAAATCTTACGGATCGTGCGGCGCAGGGACTCCCGTTCGTGCGGCTCGTCGCCGGACTCTTTGAGCTCCAGGATCGGGTAGTGCAGGATTTTGTTGACCAGCTGCGAGGAGAACATCTCCACCGCGGTTCGTTGCTCCGCGGTCATCGGTCCCATCTTGCGAAGGCACTTTTCGAGCTCCGCTGCGCGGATGGCGTCGAGGCGCTGCTGCAGTTCGAGAATCGTCGGCACCGCGTCCTGCGCAACGAGGCGTTTGCGGAATGCCTCCACTTCGCGCACCACGATCTGCTCCGCGTCGGCCGCTTTCTCCTGGCGGCGTTCGCGATTCGCGTCCGCCACCTGCTGCAGGTCGTCGACGTTGTAGAGATACGCGCCGTCGATCTTCGCCACGTCCGGATGGATGTTGCGGGGCACGGAGAGGTCGATGAAAAACAGATTGCGATTGCGGCGCGCTTCGAGTGCGGCGCGGACGTCGTCGGCTTCGACGATGAAGTGCGGTGCGGCCGTCGACGCGACCACGACGTCGCATTGCGCGAGGTGCTCGTCGAGGCGATCGAACTGAATGGCCGCACCGCCGAATCGTTCGGCCAGTTCGAGCGCGCGGTCGTACGAGCGATTCGCGACGAACACCTGACGCACATCCTGCGCGTGGAAGTGTTCGGCGGTCAGCTCACCCATCTCGCCTGCGCCGAGGAGGAGGACGCGGAGGCCGCGGAGATCGCCGAAGATCTTCTTCGCCAGCTCGACTGCGGCGTACGGAACCGAAACCGCGTTTTCGCCGATGCCGGTTTCGGTGCGGATCTTCTTCGAGACGCGCAGCGTGTTTTCGTAGAGCTGCGTGAGGAGCGTGTCGAGCGCGCCGAGTTCGTGCGCGGTCAGGAACGCTTTCTTCACCTGTCCGGTGATCTGCGGCTCGCCGACGATCATCGAGTCGAGACCGGATGCGACGCGGAAAAGGTGCTTGATGACGTCGCCGTGGCGAACGATGTAGAGGTGCTTTTCGAGCTCACTGCGTTGCGCGTTCGCGCGTGCGGCGAGCCATTCGACAATCGACGAGATCACATCCTCATCGGGCGTCGAGACGATCACTTCCACGCGATTGCAGGTCGAAATGACCGCCGCGCCGTCGACGCCGGTGAGCGCGCGCAACGACGCCGTCGTTTCACTGAGGCGGGTGTCGGAGACGCTCAGCTGCTCGCGCACTTCGACCGGCGCGGTGCGGTGATTGAGGCCGACCAGGATCAGCGGCATGTGCGTCCCCCGCTCATCCACGAATCCCCAGCATGGCCACAACGATGGCAACGAAGGCGCCGGCGGAAATGAACACGGTCCGCTTGCGCAGATAGGTGTTGCTGACGAACGACTGCAGCAGTACCGCGAAGAGAATCCACGCGGTCACCGCGCCCATCTGCTTGACGCGCAGTTCCATGAAGCCGGCGTCGGTGCGATACGACCAGAGCACACCCGCGAGCAAGCCGATGGTGTAGATGCTGAAGCCGATCGCGAGCGCGCGATAGCTCACGCGCTTGCAGACGTCGAGGCTCGGGATGAGCTCCCACAAACGTCCGCGCGTTTTGTTTTTCAGCGCGCGATCCTGCAGCAGGGCGAGGAGGCCGAACGCGAGTCCGATGAGCAGCCCTGCGACGCCGACGGTCGAGAGCAGCAGGTGGGCGATGAAGACGTCCGAGCGCATGCGCGGGTCGAGCACGCGGAAGCTCTCGCCCGCCACGGCGGAAATCGTCAGCATCAGCAGCACGAGCGGATAGACGAAGAAGACCGCTGCATAGACGCGATAGCGCAGCCAGAGCGCGAGCTCGACCGCGAACACCGTCCAGGCGATGAAGCTCGTGGTCTCGGGGAGATTGGTGATGGGAGGGTGGCCGGTGCGCGCGCAGATGGTGCCGATCCAGACGGTGTGCGCGACGAAGCCGGCGATCATGCAGAGAAGGCCGCCCTGCTGCAGACGCCGCTCCGGGATGAAGAGCGACGCGAGCGCCACCAGCGTGCCGAGGGCGTAGCAGGTGAGCGCGAGGTAGAGCGTGGCGTTGGGGCCGATGTGCATGGGACCTACGTGAGATGTTTGCAGAACACGAGTTTGTCGTCTTCGATTCTGTAGAAATCCTTGATGCGGGAGATCTCGTGATAGCCCGCCCGCTCGTAGAACCGAATCGTCGGAGCGTAGCTGCGTTTCGACGACGTCTCGATCAGCAGCATCCGTCCGCCGCGTTGCCGGACTTCATTCTCCACGAAATAGAGCAGAAGCTGACCATCTCCGTGACGCTGCCACTGCGGATCGACCGCAATCCAGTAGAGGTCGTACACCCCTTCGGTCATCGGCGTCGGGCCGTACAGCGCGTAGCCATGAATCGTTTTCTGGTCGTCCTCGAACACGTACGCGAGGTACTCGCTGCGGTCAGGCTGCCGCAGTGCGAGGTCGACGAGCTCCATCGCCCAGCCGATCTGTTGCGGAGTGAAGCGTCCCGTCGCGACGAGGATGTCGCGGATGGTGCTGCGGTCGCGGGTGGTGGCGGGGCGGATCATCGGGCGCGCCGCAGTGTCGCCTGCGCAAGCCGAGCGTGGCAACCTGAGAGCGCGAGCGCCAGGTGGCGCGTGGCGTGTGGCGAGTTGCCAGGGCAGCGTCGCCCGGGCGAGACCGCTCGGGCAACTCGCTACTCGCTACTCGCTACGAATCAAGCGCTCTTCTTCTCCCGCGCCGCCGCCCGCGACACCGCGTACGTCTCGAACAGATGCACGGCGTCCTGCGGCACCCAGACGCTCAATGAAATCGCCGAGTCGCCACTCGTCTGTTCGTACACCTCGGCCACCTCGTGCAGTTTGGCAAGGAGGCGCGATTCGCTGTGGGGGATTTCGAGCTCGAGGTGTTCGCCGCCGGCGCGTTCGCGGCTGCGGATCAGTTCCACGAGGCGGTCGATGTTGCGGCCGGTGAGGGCGGAGACCCCGACCGCGTCGCGACGGCGAAAGTCGAAGCCTTCTTCGATGCGATCGATTTTGTTGTAGACCTCGAGCACGTTCGCCGAATCGACGCCGAGGTCGGCGAGGACCTGTTCGCCCACTTCGCGCTGTTCGTCGTACTGCGGATGGCTCGCGTCGATGACGTGCAGCACGAGATCGGCGGCGACGGCTTCTTCCATCGTCGAGCGGAACGACGCGACGAGATGGTGGGGAAGTTTGCGGATGAAGCCGACCGTGTCGACGATCACGGTCTCCCGCGGCATCTCGTGAACCGCCGCGATTTTCTGGGTCTTGGAGTCGAGCGTCGCGAAGAGCTGGTCCATGGCCAGCGTGTCGCCGCTGGTGAGGCGATTGAAGAGCGTGGATTTGCCGGCGTTGGTGTAGCCGACCAAGGCCACGGTGTACGCGGCGCTGCGCGCCTTGCGCTGGGTGTCGCGCTGTTTCTCGATTTTCTCGAGCTCTTCTTTCAAACGCGCGATGCGCGTGCGGACGATGCGTCGATCGAGCTCGAGCTGGGTTTCACCGACACCACGCCGCGCGCCGCCGCCCGCTCCGCCGCTGCCGCTGCTGCCGGCCTGCCGCTCGAGGTGGGACCATGCTCGCTTGAGGCGCGGCAACATGTATTCGAGCTGCGCGAGCTCGACCTGCGTTCTGGCTTCGCGCGTTTTGGCGCGCGTCGAGAAGATGTCGAGAATGAGCGCGCTGCGGTCGAGGACCTTGGTCTGCGGTCCCATGATTTTCTCGAGGTTGCGCACCTGCGCGGGCGAGAGGTCATCGTCGAAGATCACCAGCTCGGCGCTATGTTTCCCGACGAGGCTCCTGATCTCTTCGGCTTTCCCTTTGCCGACGTAGGTCGCGGCATCCGGCGCAGGACGCTTGGCGAGAACGGTCGCGCTGACGTGTGCGCCCGCACTCTCGATGAGCTTCGCGAGCTCTTCGAGGTGTTCTTCCGCGACGGTGCGTGTGACTTCAGGAAGGATG
>JALYOB010000511.1 GCA_030857085.1 Acidobacteriota bacterium
CCCCCCCACTCCAAACGCGGCGATACAGCTGTGCGAGCTCGCGCGCGGGTGCGTCGAGGCGCGGCGAATCCGCGAGTGCGAGCGCATCGCCGCTGCCGATGTTGCGGATGTCTTCCGAGAGCAACGCACAGACGCGCGCCGCTGCCTCGCCACCGTCGAGCAGCACGCGCGCGATGCGCGGATGGAGAGGAAAGCGGCGGAGTTGTTTGCCCAACGGCGTGATGCGGACTTTCGGGATGACATCGATGGCGCTGAGTCTGCGCAACAGTTCGAGCGCGCTCTCGATGCGGTGTTCGGGCGGACGCTCGAACCAATCGAACGTGCGTGGATCGCCGCCCCATGCGATCACGTCCAGCACCGCTGATGCGAGATCGACGCGGCGCACTTCCGGCTCGCGCTGCGGGCGAAGCAGCAGACGTTGGTCCCAGAGACGCGTTGCGCGTCCCGGACCGGTACGGCCCGCGCGGCCGGCGCGCTGATCGGCAGAATCGCGCGAGATCTGTTCGGTGATCAGATGATCGATCGCGGTGTCGGCGTCAAAGCGCAGCACCTTCTGCGTTCCGGAGTCGATCACGTCCGTCACCCCTTCCACCGTCAGCGATGTTTCGGCGACGTTGGTGGCGAGGATGATCTTCCGCTCGCGCGATGGGGCGAGCGCGCGTTCCTGCGCATCGACGTCGAGCGATCCGTGCAGCGGAAAGACATTCGGTAACGCGAGCTCGTTGCGCGTGCGCTCGATCTCGCGCGCGCCGGGGAGAAAACAGAGGATGTGCCCTTTTGCATCTCGCGCAACTTCGCGAATGGCCTCACTCATCGCCGCGTCGGGGCGATAGCGAACGTCGATCGGATAGCGGCGCGCTTCGATCTCGATCGTCTTCGCGCCGAGAAAGCGTGCGACCGGTTCCGCATCCATCGTCGCCGACATGACGATGACGCCGAGGTCGCCGCGCGTGTCGGCGGCTTCCTTGACTAACGCGAGCGCGAGGTCGGCGTGAATGCTTCGCTCGTGAAACTCGTCGAGGATCACGAAGTCGAAATCGCTCAGCAGCGGGTCGGCCTGCAGGCGCGCGGTGAGAATGCCTTCGGTGGCGACGAGGAGTTGTGTGCGATCGGAAAAGCGGCGCTCGAAGCGGATCTGCCAGCCGATCTCGTTGCCGATCGTCCATTTGCGTTCTTCGGCGATGCGGCGCGCGAGAGCGCGTGCGGCGACGCGGCGCGGCTGCAGAAGAATCGTGCGGCCGAATTGCGCGAGCGCGGGCGGGATGCGGGTCGTCTTTCCCGCACCCGGCGGCGCGATGACGACCGCGCGTTTCTCCGAGCGCACGAGCGCGATGATGTCGGCGAGGTACGGATCGACCGGGAGCGGCGTTTGCACTTCGAGCGGAGATTATGGCGACTCGCGACAACGACGAAGACATCGATTACACCGTGGAAGGCGCAACGCCTCCGCGGGAGAAGGACGACCCGACGAACGCCGGCTACGACGAGGCGGTCAACACCGGCGACGGACGCTACGGCAATCTCGAAGGACAAGGTGGCGTCTTCGGCACGAGCGGCGGCGGCACCTACGACGGCGGCATGCACGAAGTCGAGCGGCCGGTAATCGAGGGGACCGAACGCGGCGAAGACGAGACGGGGAAGTAGGTCGCGCCGGCGCGCGACGTAGCGAGTAGCGCGTAGCGGGTTTCCGGGGCTTTTACGCCCGGGCGACACGGCCCTGGCAACTCACTACTCGCTACTTTCACAGCAACTCGCTACTCGCCACTCGCTACTCCATGTTCGACGCTTTTCGCGAGCGCGATTACCGCCGCTTCTGGACCGCGCAATTCATCTCCAACATGGGGACGTGGATGCAGGCGGTCGCGCAGGGGTGGCTCGTCTATCGCCTCACCGACTCTCCCTTCCTCCTCGGCTTCGTCGGATTCGCGAACTCCGCACCGTCGATCTTCCTGATGCTGCCGGGCGGCGTGGTTGCGGATCAGAAGGATCGGCGAAAGGTGATCCGCGCGTCGCAGTGGGCGCAGGCTTCGTGCGCGCTCTGGCTGGCGATTGCGATCCGTCTGCAGCGCATCGACGTCTGGCAGATCATCGGCGCGGCGCTGGTGGTCGGCGTCGCGCAGTCGTTCTCCGCGCCCGCCTATCAGGCGATGACGCTCGATCTGCTCGAAGAGCGCTCGCGCCTTCCGAACGCCGTGGCGATGAATTCACTGCAGTTCAATCTCTCGCGCGCGCTCGGGCCGCTGCTCGCGAGCGTGACCTTGTCGGCGTGGGGCAGCTTCTGGTGCTTCTTCTTCAACGCCCTTTCTTTTCTCCCCCTCATCTTCGTCCTCGGCCGCATTCGCAAACGGCAGCAGCCGCATGACGCCGCAGGCGCGATCCTCGCGCGCCTCCGCGAAGGACTGGTGTATGTGCGGAACGACAGAGTGGTGCTTCTGCTGCTCGCCGCAGCGGCGGCAGGAAGTCTGTTCGGCTATCCGTACATGCAGCTGATGCCGGTGCTCGCGCGCCGCCTCTTCGCCGACGATGCGGCAGGAACGGGCTATCTCATCGGAGCAGTCGGCGCGGGATCGCTCGTCGCCGCGCTGGTGCTTTCGATGTTCACTCCGCGGCGCGAGCGGATGCTGCCGATCATCGTCGCCGCGATGCTCGCCTTCGGAATCACCCTCGCCGCAGTCGGTTTTGCGTCGACGACCACCGCCGTCATGGCGCTGCTCGTCGTCTGCGGCGCAGGCATGGTCTCGAGCCTCGCGCTCTGCAACACGATGATCCAGCAGCGCATCCCCGACGCCATGCGCGGTCGCGTGCTGAGCATGTACACCTTCTCGTTCTTTGCCTTCATCCCGTTCGGCAATCTGATGGCGGGGATGCTGGCGGAGCAGCGAGGGGTGAGGCAGGCGTTTTCGATTCTGGGCGTGGCACTGGTGGTGACCGCGATCGCGGTCATCGTTGTCGGTTCTCGGTTGTCGGTTGGCGGTGAGCAAAGCACCGGGAACCAGCAACCGACAACCGACAACGGGTAACCGCGCTACCCCAGCGACTCGAGAATCTCTTCCATCGTCGTCCTCCGGCACGTGTACATCGGCGTGTCGCGCACGGTGTATTTCGACGACTCGGTTTCGCGCAGTTCCTGCACGAGGTCGAGGAACTCGTCGGCGGTATCGGATTCGAACGCGACGACGAAATCCTGATCGTCGAGGCCGAACGAATACGTGGTGTTGATTTTCACGCGCGGGTATTTGTGACCGATCGCGATGTGCTCGTTCATGATGCGCTGGCGCTCGGCCATCGGAAGCAGATACCAGTCGCGCGTCTTCACGAACGGATAGACGAAGAGGAACGGCCTCTTGCCCGGCACGATGCGCAGGCGGCGCCCTTCCTGTCCTTCATGCACGTGCTCGTCGACGTACTGCGAGTGCTTCGTCATGGCGAGGAAGGACTCGGGCACATCGAGATAGCGGCCGAGAACGGACTTGTTGATGTCGGCGACCATGCGCTGGAAGGGGTCGATGTCATAGCCGATGCGCCAGAGCATGAAGTCGACACCTGCCTTGAGGCCGACGGTCGAATACGGCAGCACGATCATCGGACCGCTGTAGCGGCGGATGATTTCAGCGAGCTCCCGCTTCGCTTCCTGTTTCACGTCCTGCGGCAGCGCACGAAACGCGCGGTCGACCGAGAAGAACATGAAGTTCACGAACTGACGGGCCGCCGGCTGCGGCTGCGCGGCTGCGGACTGAGTGTCGGGCGCGGTGGTCGTGGTCATGCGCGCGATTCTACGACGGGAGTTACGACGAGGGGCCTCCGG
>JALYOB010000512.1 GCA_030857085.1 Acidobacteriota bacterium
GATGTTCTGCCGCGTCGCGCCAATGGCTCGCCGGACGCCGATCTCGCGCGTTCGCTCGACAACAGAGACCAGCATGATGTTCATGATCACGATGCCGCCCACAATGAGCGAGATTCCGCTGATGAGGATCATCAGCGAGAACAATCCCGCCGAGATGCTTTTCCAGAGCATCTGCAGCGCCTCCGCGCTCACCGTCGCGAACGGGTCTTCGTCGCGGAAGCCGGTCTTGCGGCGCCCGCGAAGGATCACCCGCACTTCGTCCATCGATGCGTCGACGCCCGGCACACCGTTTTTGGCGCGCACGAAAATATCGAGACTGTCGCGGCTGCCGAAGCGCTTGCGCCAGGTGGTGGCGGGGATGTAGACGATCTTGTCCTGATTCTGGCCGAGCACCGAGCCTTGCTTTGTGAGCAGTCCAATGACCCGCATCGGCTGATTGGCGACCAGCATCATCCGCCCGATCGGATCGAGCTGCCCGAACAATTCCTCGCGAACGTCGGATCCGATGACGACCACTAATGCCGACCTTCGTTCTTCGGTCGGCGTAAAGAACCGTCCCGCTTCCAGATCGAGATTATTCACCTCGGCCATATTGGACGTGACGCCGGCCGTGCGGACATTGGAGAGTTTCTGCGCCCCCCGCTTCATGACGCTGCGATTGCCGTACGACGCTCCGGTCATTGCACAGAGCCCGCAGCGATCGCGCACTGCCTCGTAATCGCTCCAGCTGATCTTCTTCCGCTTCACTGCCTCCAGCCACTGCTCGCGGCTGGTAATGATGCCGAACTGCGTCACTGCATAAACATCGGGATTGAGGCGAAAGACTTTCTCGGAAATGTAGTCATTGAGCCCGGAAATGATCGCCACGACCGTCACCACGGTCATGACCCCGATGATCACGCCCAACAGCGTGAGAAAGCTGCGCATCTTGTGAGCGCGCAGTGCGGTGGCCGCGATGCGAAGCGTTTCCATTGTGGTGTCGGGGATCGGGTGTCGTGGTCAGCTCGCTGAGGCGAAATAGCCCCCGCCACTCGCCACGCGAAGCTACGACTTCTTCTCTTCCTTCTTCTCTTCCTTCTGTTCGCGCACTTTGGAGCCGTCCTTGAGGTCGCGGAGCGCGCGGAAAGGTCCGGTGATGATCTGCTCGCCGCCGCGCAATCCTTTGACGATTTCGACGTTGCTGTCGCCCATCAGCCCCGTCGCGACAGGAACGAATTTCGACGCGCCGTTCTGGAACAGATAGACGCCTTCTTCTTCCTGCGCCTTCGCGGCCGTGCTGCCCGGTTTCTCGCGCACCACCAGCGCCTGAATCGGAATCGCCAATGTCTTCGCGCGCGTGCCGGTGATGATGTCGGCCGAGGCGGAGAAGCCGGGGCGGACGCCCGCAGGCGGATTCTGAAGCTGGATCTTCACTTCGAAATTCACGGCCTCGCTGCTCGACGAAATGCTGCGCGTCGTCATCGGGCTCGAACCGACCTCGGTCACTGTCCCTTCGAAGGTCTTGTTCGGATACGCGTCAATGGTGACGGTAGCGCGCTGTCCGACGCGCACGTTCGGCACGTCGGTCTCGTCGACCTCCATCACCGCCTCGACCACGCTCATGTCGGCGATGGTGAGGAGCTTCGTGCCGGGATTGTTCATCGTGCCGATGACCGCGACCTCCCCTTCTTCGACCGGCAACGCGGTGATGACGCCGCCCATCGGCGCGGTCATGGTGGTCTTCGAGAGCGTGTCGCGTGCGGCGGTGAGGTTCGCGCGCGACTGCTGGATGCGCTGTTCGATTCCGGAAAAGTTCGCGCGTGCGGACTCGACGGCCGTGCGTGCACGATCGAGCTCCGCGGCGGGGATGATCTTCTGTTCGAAGTTGTTGCGCGCGCGTTCGTACGTGCGCTGCGCCTCATCGAGGTTCGCGCGCGCCGCATCGCGGTCGGAGAACAAAGCGCGCATCGACGCCTCGGCGCCCTGCGCTGACGCAGCGAGCTGTTTCTGGTCGATCTGCAGAAGGAAATCGCCCTTCTTCACGACGTCGCCTTCGCGCACGGCGAGGTTGACGATCTGCCCCATCACGTTCGCGGAGAGATCGACCTTGCGCTGCGCGTCGATCTGCCCGTTCGCGGTGACTTTGCTCACCAGATCGAGCCGCTCGACCTTGCCGAGCGTGACCGGCGTCCCCTTCTTTCCTTTCGAGGCGATCGACGCCGCGACCACTCCGGCGATCAGAAGCACGACCACCGTCGCGATGATGATTCTGGTTCTCGTTTTCATGCTCCGCCTTTATACGGCGGGATGGGCGGAGGGTTACAAGTGTCCGCTACGAATGGACAGCCCCTCACCCGGCGCTCCCCGCCACCTCTCCCGGTAAGCGGCGCGAGGGGCAACAGAGATTTGCCCGAACGCTTTACCGCGCAGCCGGCGAGGCCCCTGCCGCTCACATTTCCTTCGTCAATCCGACGCTGCGCTTGAACGCGAACCACTGATCGCGCGCGCGCCAGAAGCGGCTCTGCTTCATGGCTGCGATCTTTGCCTCGAGTCCCTCGCGCTGCGCTTCCGATGCAGCGAGCACTTCGCTCAATGCGGCGATTTCGTTCGCGCGCAGCTCCAGCTGCTGCTCGAGGTGTTTCGCCTTCTCGCGCGCGAGGTGGCCGTTGAGCGATTCGATCGTGCCGAGGAAGAGAATCTTTTCTTCGTTGGCGCGGGTGAAGGCGGAGACGGTGGCCACCTGATAGCGGAACGAGCGGATCGCGCTGTGCGGCACGAGCACTTCCCATCCCGCGTCGGCGGTCGGAACGCCGAGCCACGCCGCCGCGTCGGGACGTGCGGCAAACGAACGCGTCGTCGCCACGAGTTTGTCGTCGAGACGCACCTCGACGCGATCGGCCCGCTCGTCGACGGCGGTCGCCCAGCCGGCGATGCGCACCCCTTCTTCCTCGATCGCGAACTGGTCGACGAAGCCTTTCGGCATCAACCGCGGCCTCGCGCCGTCGAGCGGAGCGCGGGAGATCACATAGACGTCCTGCCATTCGGCGAGCGCGCGCGGCAGACGAACGCACGTCCACTCGCCGCCTAACGTCGCCACCTGCTCGCGCACATACGCTTCACTGACCCACGTCGAGCCGTAATCCTCGACGTCGAGCACGCGGCTCTCGCTCGCGGATTTGAAGTAAATGCCTTCGAATGGCTCGGGTGCGATCGACTCGTCGTGCACGCTGAACGCGAGCATGCCGCGCGGCTCGAGCGATTCGGCCAGCCTGCGCAGCCAGCGCGTGAACGTCGCCTCGGGGAGGTGCGTGAAGAGCGACGCGACGAAGATGAAGTCGTAGCGCTCGGGCGCGACGAAGTCTTCGGGATTCGTCTTCGAGACGATGGTGCGCACGCCGAACTGCTCGGCCTGAAACTGCATCCCCCCTTCGAGGATGTCTGCGACGGTGATCTCTTCGGCGAGCTTCTCGTGCACCAGAAGACGCGTCAGTCTGCCGTAGCCGCTCGCGAAATCGAGCATGCGCCGCACCGGCGCGCGCCACTGTGCGATGTGCCGCACGAGCGCGAATTGTTCGAGCGCGTTCTGGAAGTAACTCGTCAGCGCGCGATCGCGATCGTGGTCGAACATTCCGATCGCAAAGTCGAGCATGTCATCGCGTTCATCGATCGCACGATTCAGCTCCTCGAACCGCGGCACCCTCCCGCGCAGCAGAGCATCGACCATCGGGTGTTTTTCATTCGCTTCAAAAGCAAGAAGCATTGGCGGGGGGATCATATCGGTTGTACGGGGGTGCGTTGGTGGTTGTTGGCGGGTGGGGGGGTGGG
>JALYOB010000513.1 GCA_030857085.1 Acidobacteriota bacterium
CCCGTCACCTCAGTGACGGTGCCGATCTTCGCGTGCGCGATCGCATCTTTGATTTGCGGCAGAACCGGCAACAGGTCTTTCATACGATTCCGGATCTTCACGATCACCACCGCCGCAATGCCGATTCGCGCCAGATTCTGCTGATAGCGGAGGCTTTGATCGGCGGAGAAGATCACCGTGAACCCTCGATCGACCGCGGCGCGGAGCAGCACACCATTCCGAAGTCCCTTGAGCTGCTCACGGCGAACAGTGGACGGCGCAAATTCGGCGACGTACGGCTCGAACTGCTCGGGGATCGATTCGTCAAGAAGCAACCGCAATTGCGGTTACCGCCTCTCGCGCGATTTCGAGCGCGGCCACTGCCTGATCGCGCGATACCGTCGGGAACGCTTCGAGGAATTCTTCCACCGAATCGCCCGCCTCGAGATAGTCGAACAGACTCTCCACCGGCACACGCGTTCCGACGAAAACCGGCGTGCCGCCCATGATCTCCGGATCGGAGTGCACGAATGCCTGAGGGTTTGTCATACGCGAATGGTACTCCCGGTGAATACTCCCGCCTGTTCCCCGGTCATCGGCTCCGCGAACAAATACCCCTGCATGTACCGCACGCCGAACCTCTGCAGCGCCTCGGATACATTCGTCGTGTCCACTCCTTCCGCAATCACCTGCGCGTCGAAATGGGCGGCGAGGTTGGCCACCATTTCGATCACCGCCTGGCGATTGCGGTCGGAATCGCAGGACTCGACGAAATAGCGGTCGAGCTTCAGAAAGTCGGGGCGGACATCGAGAATCATTTTGAAATTCGACTGGCCGAGGCCGACGTCGTCGAGCGAGATGCGCATGCCTGCTTCGCGGAGGCGGTCGAGCGCGGCGGCGAATCCGAGGCTGTCCCATGGGGGGGCGTGCTCGACGATTTCGACGGTCAGCTGCTCGCAGGCGATGTCGTTCGCGGCCGCGGTCGCACAGAGGAAATCGGGAAAATCGTGATCGCGGCCTAACGTCGACGCGTGCACGTTCACCGTCAGGCGCAATCCGTCCCGTTTTGGTGCATTGGCGAGAGCCGCGGCCACGCAGGCGCGGTCGACGAGCGTCTCCTCCCGCTTGAGCCGGACGTATTCGAACATCACCTTCGCCGACTCGAAATTGGTTCCCTTCGGGCCGCGGGAGAGGCATTCGAATCCGGCCAGGTGCGCCTCGCCGTCGACATGCATGATCGGCTGATAGACGGACCAGATGCCGCCCGGCTCGAGAATCGCGTTGAGCGCCCGATGCTCGCGCATCAATGTTCGAGCAGCGTGCGGGCGATGCTGGCGATTTCCATCATCGCCTTCGGCTTGTGCAGAAACGCATCAGCGCCGCGGTTGTACGACTCGCGCTCGATCTCCGGCGTGCCGAACGCGCTGAGAAGAATGACCCGCGTGTTCGTGCAGCGCTTGTGAACGTCCGAGACGATCTGCAGCCCTTCCACGCCGCCGATGCCGGTAAGGCGAAGGTCGGCGATGACGAGATCGTACTGATACGTCGCGAGCAGCGCCTGCGCTTCCTCGAGCTCGAACGCGGCATCGACCGAATAGCCGAGTCCTTCGAAGTAACGGCGCATTGCGAGGACGATCAGGTCCTCGTCATCGACGATCAGAATGCGTTCAGGCACGTCAGCGGGTCGGGTGATATGTGGGTAGGCGGACAAGGACAACCGCCCCTCCTTGGTCGCCGTTCGATGCAGCCACGGTGCCACCATGCTCATCCACGATCCGCTGCACGATCGACAGCCCCAGACCCGTCCCGCCGCGGCGGCGGGTGAAGAAAGGCTGGAAGATGCGCGAGAGCTCGTCGGGATTGAAGCCCGGGCCCTGATCGCGAACGGCCACCGCGATGCTGTCGCCGTCGCGATGCGCTTCGACGCGGATGCGATCGCCGCGACGCGAATGCTGCACCGCATTGACGAGGAGGTTCTCGAAGACGAGCGCGAGCCGCGTCGCATCCATGAGGATGTCGTGCGACGCATCATCGAGATCGGCGTCGATGTCGACACCCGCGTCGCGCGCGAGCGGCTGGCTCGCGAAGATGGCCTGCGACACGACGCGATGCAGATCGCCCGGCTCGAGCTCGATGGTCCAGGTGCGGCCATACGCGAGCAGATTCTCAGTGAGGCTCTGCAGGCGCGCGATCCACGTCCGCAATGCGGCGGTCATCTCCCCCGCTTCCGCCCGCGTTTTTTCGTCGACGTCCGCGAGCTGCTGGTCGAGGAGGTCGAGCGTCACGGACATGCCGAAGAGGGGGTTCTTGACCTCGTGCGCAACACCGGCGACGAGTTCCCCCAATGCCGCGAGCTGTTCGCCGCGCCGCACCGATTCCTGGAGCCGTACGAGCTCGGTCGTGTCGCGCATGATGATGACCACGCGATCGTCCTCGCCCGCGGCCGTAATGGGACTCGCGGACACATCCCACCGCCGCTCCCCCACTGCGATTTCGGCAGTGCAGGTCATTGCACTGTCGTGCACTGCCGTCACCACGTCGAACAAGGTTTTCCACGGCTCGCCTTCGCCCAACGAAAGCAGAGGACGGCCTAACAGCTCTTCGTATTCGAGCCCCGCCAGCTCATGTGCGGTGCGATTGACCCGCGCAATGCGGCCATCGGTGCCGACGAGGAGGATGGGCATGCGAATGGAGTCGACAGTGAGCAGCCACTCGGCTCCTTTGCGCGCGATCTGTTCGATGAGGCTGCGCCGTTCGATGAGGCGCGCGAGCGCGGCGCCGGTGCGGGTGAGCATCCGCCGCGTCGGCTCGTTGATCGGACGAATGGTGTGTGTGAAGAGCTCGAGCACGCCGGTGATGCGCTGCTCGTCGACCAGCGGCGTCGCCACCACCGAATGCAATCCGGCCGCGGCGGCGAGGTTCGCCCGCTCGCGCAGGGTTTCGTCGAACATGTCGGCGACCCATACGACGTCGCCGCTCTCCCACACCCGTCCCGGCGGACCTTCGCCGCGCTTCAATGCAAGCGTCGCAAAGCGCGGCGCGAGTTTCTCCCGCGCGGACGGAGACTCGAACCACATCGCGCGCGGACGCAATACGTCCCCGTCGATGGTCCAGAGCGTGGCCGCATCCCAATGGTCGGTCGCACAGAGAAATTCGAGGGTTTTGGTCAGGAGCTCGTCGAGGGGATCGTTCGACGCAAACAAGTGCAGCAGCGCGAGCTCGACTCCCCGCTCCACTCCTTCGGTCTCGGCCGGAACTTCGCGCGCGGTGAAGGCAACGCCGCCCGTTTCGACCGGACGCGCGGTCAATGTATAGGTGCGCTCGATGCCGGCCACGATCACGCGCACGTTGGCCATGATCGACCGTCCGCCAAGGGCACGGCGCTGGAGTTCGGCGAGTTGCGGAGCACCTCCCTCCAGCGCCGCGCCAATCGCGGGCATTGTGCCGGTCACGTCGTTCCACCAGCGGTGAAATGCTGAATTGGATGTAATGACAATCCCCGCCGCGTCCACGACCCATAATGGATCGGCGGAGAGGTCGACCAACGCATCGAGCATTGCGCGATGCACGAGCTGCGGCTGCGGACGCAGCACGTGTTCGACCGGCATGGCCGGGCACGCTTTCAAATTCCGCGCCGTATGGGAGTAGCGAGTGGCGTGTGGCGAGTTGCCCGGGCATTCTCGCCCGGACGACACGTTCGGCAAGCCCGCAAGCGCACGCGCGCGGGCTGCGCCCGCGGGTGCCGGGTGTCAGGTGTCTGAGCCTTTTCGCCTGTGGGACCGGCGGCGAGTGCCGCCCACGCGCCGAGGCCCAGAT
>JALYOB010000514.1 GCA_030857085.1 Acidobacteriota bacterium
CGGCATTGCCGCGTACGAGCGGTATCCGGAGCCGAGCGTGCTCGATGCCGGGCGCGAGGCATACGCGGAAGCGATTCGCCTGACGCTGGACGGCGGCGACGTCGCCACGGCGTTCGCGCTCATCGAACGCTCGCGCGGCGCGCGTGCCGACGAACTATCGACCGTGCGGCAGCGGCTCGAAGGCAGCGGCGCGGCCATCGTCGAGCTGGCGTCGCTGCACGACGAGACCATCGCGCTGCTCATCAACGCGAACGACGCCGTCGCCGTGCGTCGTGTCGCATCCGTCGATCGCCTCCTCGGTGAGCTGCCGCTGCGCGGCGTTAAAACCGTGTTCATCGTGGCCGATCCGCAGCTCGACGGCGTCGCGCTCGCGGCCTCGCGGCTCGTGGAGCGGGTGGCGGTCGCATTCGCGCCGAGCGCCAGCGCGCTCCGGCGCGAGCGTGCGGCGCGGCTGCGGACGATCGTCGCGATGGCCGTTGCATCCCGCGATTTGCCGTCCACGCGCGAGGAGCTCGCGGATCTCGTGCGTCTCTATCCGCAGCCGCTTGCGTCGGGTGGCACGTTCGCTTCGCTCGTTTCCGGCCGCGCCGACGTGATCCACATTTGCGGCCATGCGGAAGGCGGCAGCGACACGACGCTCTCGTTTCGTGGCGAGCGTGTCTCCTCGCGGCGCATCGCAGCGTCGCCACTGCAGGGAGCGCCGCTCGTGCTGCTGTCCGCTTGCGAGACCCTGCGTGCGCCCCGCTCGCCGCTCCGCCGCACGCTCAGTCTCGGCGAGGGGTTTCTCGCCGCCGGTGCACGCGGCGTGATCGGCACGCTCGCACCGATTCCGGACAACGACGCGCGCGAAATCTTCGGCCGGATCCACCGCCATCTCGCCGCCGGCCGCGGTGCCGCGGCGGCACTCCGGCTCGCACAGCTCGAATCGATGGCGGTCGACAGGAACGGCGCGTGGCGCTCGGTCGCATTGCTCACGCGCACGATCGATGAGGATACGGAGGACTCGTAATGCCGAAAGTGACCGTGAGGTTCTCGGGAATCTGCACCTTTCTGACGTCCGGCCATCCGGAGCTCAAAGGCTACATTCGTGCCGTACTGGTCGATGCGTCGAACGGCGCCTGGGTTGCTGGACACGCGATCCCGCCGCACATCGCGGCCGTACAGATCGGCGGAAACGTACCGATCCGGCCCGCCGGCCTGTCCATGCGCCTGATCGCGCCGGCCGCCGAACCGGCGCGGATCGACGCGTTCACCTCGTACGCGCCGAACCTGACCGAGCTCATCGCGCAGCACCACGGCACGTTGTCACCTCCCTCGAGCTCCGTTGCGTTCGGCGACGGAGCCGCGCTCCACTTCGATTTCCGGGCCGGCACTCTCACCGCGTGCCGAGACGCGAATGACGCCATTTGTACGACGCTCACTGTCGAGGCCCCCGAAATTGCGCTCGAGACGACGTCATTGACGGACCAGCCGTTGCCAGCCGGGCTCCCGCCGCGAATTGACTTTTCCGAGGACACACACATCTGCGTGCGCAACGAGGACGTCGTGAAACAAGCGTTCGACGCCGACTTCCTCCTCCACTACGCAACCGCGGCGGAGATCCCGGCGAATCCGCCCATCGTCACGTCCGACATCCTCCTCGTCGTGCCTCGCTGCGAAACCCCTCCGCAGTCGCTCGGCTCGATCGGCGCGGGCTGCTCGAACTCGAACTATCCGTGAAAAGGAGGGCTGGAATCCGGGGCGCAAGCGTCAGCAGAACAAACTACCGCTTCGAGGCAAAGGTGAAGTCGACACCAAAGTACGTCTGCAGGCTGTCCGAAGCGCTGCCGAAATCGACGTCGGCCGTGAATTGAGCGAACGGACGGATCCGAGCATCGGGTCAGGCGTGCGGATCATTTACTCCGGACACCGTGCACGGTTTCACCGTAGACCCACAGCTGGGTGCCACGCCATCTTCCTTTGGGGTCGGCCAGATTTCCGCGGTTGCCGAACATCCGATAGGCGAAATCGAAGCCGCCGACGGCGCGCTGCTTCGGCCCCGTTACGTCTGGATTCAGATAGGCGATGGTTTCGTCGCCAGCGAACGAGTCGATCGCCTCGCCGAGGTAGAAGCTCGCCTCGAAGGAACCGCGACAGTCGGCATTGTGGAGGTCGTCGCAGGTGCCGTTCGCACTCAACAGCACCGGCGTGGCGCGGGCGAGATCTTTCGTCGCATCGGCGGGGTCGGGCACACGAACGGTGAACATCGCTCGCGGATCGCTGCGCATCACCAACGTCGCCGCAGTCTCGCTGTTGGTGGTCGTCAGGTCTACGCGATCGACGATCGTATGTGCGCTCGGGTCCATCAACTGCGCGTCGCCGCTGATATTCGCGATGTGCACGACCGTGTTGTCCGGCGCCGGCTGACCGTTCTTCATGACGCGTACTTCAATGTGATCGGGGTAGATCCGTTTCCGCCGCCACGGCTTGTGGCGCGCGACCCCGACATCCGGCACCGGGGACCCTGCCTTTTCGCGCCGCGCGCGGCGTGTCGAAACGGCGTCGCATTTCGCGCGCATGCGCGGACGCTGTTCGGGCGTTGATCTCCAGTTCGCGCGCGCTCGCAGACACCGTGATTGCGTAAACGTCCGCGGCGGCGGACGGGCGTGAGTTTTGGCGGCATTCGGCCTAAATCCGCGCGCTCCGCTCACCCTTCACACGACTAATACGAGACGGCGTTTCGTCGTAAACGGCGCAGTTTGTTGCGTTCAACGGAGTCACGCCGACAATGGCGAAGGCCACAGCGAACGCGCGGGAGATGCGCAGCGAGCGCGCGAAGCTGGCGTTGCAGCGCCGGATCGACGCGGCGATGTCGGAGCTTCAGCGCGACTTTCCGACCACCTCACCCATGGGGAGGAGACGGTGCACGATCTATTCGGAAGTCGCTTCCGCGGTGCAGCAGAAGATCGGCATCGCTGCACCGGAGAAGGACTACCTCACGTCGTGAGCGATTGGCTGAACGTCCAGAACGGCGACACGGGAGCAACCGCCATCGACGCTACTGCATGCGTGCGAATCCCACGAATCCATCCGCCGGATGTCTCCTGAGAAAAGGAGCTGCGGTGGAGCATGCTCGGTCGGCGCATCGGAAGCTGGATACTCGAACAGGAATTGGGACGCGGCGGCATGGGCGCGGTCTATCGGGCGCGCCATGTGTCGCTCAAGAAATTCGCCGCGGTGAAGGTGCTCACCGCGGGGCTCGAGTCGCGCGAGGCATTCCGGAAGCGCTTCCAGCGCGAAGCGGAACTGCAGGCGCAACTCGACCATCCGAACGTGGCGCGCGTGCTCGACTATCTCGAGGACGGCGGGCAGTGGTTTCTCGTGCTCGACTACCTCGCGCACGGCAACCTCGCCGACCGGATGCGCGCAGGCAAGGTACCGCGAGCGCAGGCGATCGCATGGACGCGGCAGGCGCTGGCGGGGCTCGCGCACGCACACGACAAAGGCATCGTCCATCGCGACATCAAGCCGGCGAACCTGATGTTCGGTCGCAACGGCGAGATCGTCCTCGTCGACTTCGGCATCGCGCGTGGCGGCGGCGCACCGGGCCTGACGTCGACCGGCGTCGTCATCGGGACGCCGCACTACATGAGCCCCGAGCAGATCGTGAAGCCGGATCGCGTCGACGGGCGCGCCGACATCTACGCGATCGGCGTCGTGCTGTACGAGCTCCTCGCCGGACGGCGGCCGTTCGACGGCGACTCGGAGTTCAGCGTCCTGCAGGCGCACGTGAACCGGCCGCCCGCTCCGC
>JALYOB010000103.1 GCA_030857085.1 Acidobacteriota bacterium
CGCCGGGATTGCGCGCGATCTGCGCCCATGCGCGTCCGAGCTCGTGCACCGCCGCCCATGACAGGCCACTGCGCACGATGCTCAGCTTCGAGAGATGCTCGGCCGTTTTCGGCATCAGCCCCTGCGGCCAGCGCACGTCGCCGTAGCTCGTCGGCGCGAGATCTTTCGGCGTCCAGGCGCCTTCCTTCAGATCCCACAAGTCGACCTGACTCGGCGCGCCGGAGAGGAAGATGAAGATGCAGCTCTTCGCGCTGTTGCGCAGCGCGACGTTCGAGGTGGTCGAAGACGCGAGCAGCAGCCGCGGATCGATCACGTCGGCAAAGTACGAGGCAACCAGTCCGGTGCCGGCGATGCGCAGGAAGCGGCGGCGCGAGAAGCCTTCGCCCTGCAGAGGAAACGAGCCGTGCTCTTTACAGTCGCAACTCATTGGAACGAGAACTCCAGTGTATTGAGCAGCACGAACTGCAGGTCTTCGGTGCGTGCGGCGATCTCGCCGGCGCGGAGATAGTCGATGGCGGTCTGCTTCTCTTCTGCGGTCGGTCTGCGCGAGAGCGTCGCGAGATAGAGTCGATCGACGATGGATGCAGGGTCGGTGGTGGCGGTGAGCACCTGCTGCACGGTCGAGCCGCGCGTCGCGCGGCGCACGCGCGTGACGACCTGCGCGTCGTTGAGCATTGCCAGCGATTGCGAGATCGAGCTGTCGTTGGTGCGCGCGGTGTCGTCGCGATCGCCGCGTCCGAACTGATCGAGGAAGAGGCTCGGCGCCGTGCGGCGCCCGTCGAGCGGGTCGGGCAACTGCATCGCTTTGCTCACGATGCCGATGCCCTGCACGTTGAACGCGCCCGGCAACGCAGTCGCCGACGCAATCGCGTCAAACAGCACCTCGGACTGCATGCGCCGCGGATAGCGCCGCGCAAAGTACGGCACCCACGACTCGTTCCATCCGCCCGGCGCGTAGCGCGAGGAGAGTTGATACGTGTTCGACCCCGCGATCGTGCGGAGCAGCGTGCGGAGGTTGTAGCCGCTGGCGATGAAGGAGTCGGTGAGCTCTTCGAGCAGCGCCGGATGCGTCGGCTGCGTCGCGAGCTGCGAGAGATCGAACGCGTTCGCCGGCTCGACGATGCCGAGGCCGAACATCTCTTTCCAGATGTAGTTCACGGCCGCGCGCGCGAACTGGCGATCGGCGGTGAGCATGCGTCCATACGCGGTGCGATACGCCTCCCCTTCCCGCGGCACCTCACCGGTGGTGAGAAACGCGGGCGTCACCGTCTGCGGCGTATCTGGCGGAGCGATGCGGGGCGACTTGTTGCCGTCGGTGGTGTTGAGGCGATAGACGCCGGTGGTGTTGTTGCCGACCGTGTACTGCGCGACGGTCACGTTCGCATTGTTCGGATCAACGTACTGCGTGGCCTTCAGCTGCGTGCGCGAGAAGAACGCGGCCATGCGCCAGAAGTCGTTGCGCGACTTGCCGCGCAGGTAGCGATTCACGCTCTCGAGATGCGCCATGCCGTTGTGGCAGGAGATGCAGAGCATCGGAATGGCGAGGAACTTCTCGGCCGAATGGGAGGCGAGATTGTCGTACGTGTCCTGCGGCGGACCGTTGCGCTGCAGCTGGCGGACGGCGTAATTGGCCGGACCGCTCGTGAAGTTGTCGCCCGCGCCGGCGATGAGCTCGCGCACCATCTGGTCATACGGCTTGTTCGCGCGGATGGAGTCGCGAATCCAGGTGTAATAGACGTTGCGTCCGAGGTAGTACTCGCGGCTGTTGTTCGAGATCTGTACGTTCTGCACGAGATCGCCGAACCACATCGTCCAGCGATCGGCGAAGGCGTCGGAGGCGAGCAGCGCGTCGATTTTGCGCGTGCGCTTGTCGGCGCTCGTATCCGCGAGAAATGCCTGCACGTCGGCGGCCGCGGGAATCGTGCCGGTCAGATCGAGCGTCACGCGACGCAGGAACTCTTCATCGCCGGCGATGACGGTCGGCAGAACGTGATCGCGTTTGAGTTTCGCGCTGATCTGCGCGTCGATGAAATTGACGACGGCGAGCGTCGGCCCCTCCCCTTTCGCCACGCTCCGGCGTTTCGACGAAGGCGCAACCGCCTCCGCATTCGCCGAAACGGCGCGGTAAATCGCGGCTTTGTCGACAGGGGTGATGGCGTGGGGGCACGCGCTCTCCGCAAATGCCGGAGCGGCGAGCGGGAGCAGCGCGACAGCAAAAGCGGCGATGCGGCTCATGGTGAGTTGACGTCCTCGGGTCAGGAAACGTTTACAAGTGTAGCAGCGCGAAGATTCCGCCCTACTGCAGACGCACTTCCGGCTGCGTCGCCTCGCCTGTCGAGCCCTGCCGTGCGACGTTGAACGTCATGATGATCTTGCCGAGGCGAATGAGATCCCCATCGGTGAGAATCCGTTTCGCCGTGACCTTCTCGCCGTTCACGAACGTGCCGTTGCGGCTCTGCAGGTCTTCGAGCACGAAGCCGTCCGCGGTGCGGGTGATGCGCGCGTGGGTCGACGAGACGCTGCCGTCCGCGATGACGATGCCGTTCGTCGCCGCGCGTCCGATGGTGTACTCGCTGTCGAGCAATGGATAGACGGTGTCGGGCATCGCGTCGGGTGTGAGCGAGCCGACGAGCGTCTTGCGGCGATTGGCGACTTTCGGCTGCGGCGCAGTAGCCTGCGGTTCCGGCTCTTTGAGCGGCTCGAATGGTTCGGTCGGAGGCTCGGCAGCAGGCGTGGCGATGAGCCCGAGCTTCATCAGATAATCGAGGCTGTCGGCGAGCTGCTGCCGCTCCATGCCGAGATCGTTCACGAGATCGGCGAACGTCTTTCCCGCGCCGACGCGGAAGAGGATTTTGAATGCGTCGGCAGTGAGGCTGACCTGTTGCTGCAATGCAGGATCGTCGACGACGCGGAAGAGCGTCGCATCGGGAAAACGGGAAGAGCTCTGCGCGCGGCGTTTCGCTTCATCGAGCAGCGGCGCGAGGTCCAATGCGAGCAAAGTGACGTTGTCCGGCACCGCCGCTTCGTCGACGAGCGTGAACTTGCCGTCGGTCCATCCGAGGAGATCGAGAATCACTTCGGATGGCCGCGCGTCCTTCTGCCCATCTGCCCAGACGAGTTTGTCGCGTTGAAAGAAGACGCGAACGCGGCGGCCGGCGATCTCGCAATCGAGCGTCCCGTTTTTTCCGCGCGCGCAGAGCACGGCCAGAAGCTCGGCTGCGGGGAAATAGCGCAGACTGCCTTGAAGCACGACCTGCATCGAAGTCAGTGTAGCAGCGGCGTGGCAGGCAGCGGCACGCGCTCGAACTCGTGCAGTTTGCGGATGTCGACGCCGACGTCTTCATCCTCTGCGGCGGGAGCAAACATGCTGCGGAACTTCGCCCCCCAGATCAACTCACTGCTCTTGTACGACGAGCGGGTGTGCACGGTCTGTGAGAACGTTTCGTCGAAGCCGTTGAGGAGGATGAGGAACTCCGCGTCGCACTGCTCCAGGTCCTCGCCCGTCCAGTCGCGCAGCGGACTCGTCTCGTCGATCGGATGAACGACCGTCCACGACAGCGGGAAGAAGGCGACGTGCTCGCGTTCGAGCACGAGCGGGATGAACTCGCGATCGGCCGCGCCGCGTTCGCGCCTGCGGCGGCTGAGCAGCACGCGGGCCTGCAGGTCGACGATCTGATTGCGGCGCCGATTGACGATGCGGAACATGAACGCGCGGCCGTTGCGATACGGCGCGATGATCGCGCGATCGCTGAAGAGGATGTTCGCCACAGGCCGCGAGAAACGGGCGAAGGAGATGCCGGCCATGACGGAGACGCCGACGAGGCCGATCAGCGTCTCGATCGTGACGATGATGTTCGCGGCCAGCGTCGCGGGAGTGATCGAGCCGTAGCCGATCGTCGCTAGCGTGTGCACGCTGAAGAAGAAGCATTCGCCAAAATGCGCGACCGAGGCTTTCTCGTGCGTCCCCTGCAATGCACCGTCGCCGGCGAGCACGTAGATGAATGCGAAGACGCTGTTGATCGCGAGGTAGGCGCCGACGATCACTCCGAAAAAGCGCGGCCACGAAAGCGTGAGGAGGTAGTGGTACGCGGAGAGCGACTCCCAGAACCGCAGGCCGGTGCGGCGAACGTTGAAGGTGCCGTCGCGATTGAGCAGACGTTTGCGCGCCTCGCGCGCGACGACGGTGCCGAATCCGAGATCGGCATCGATGTCCGGCTGGTTGCCCGGCGCGGGACGCTCGACGTTGGCGACGCTCACGCGTTCATCGTAGCGCAAGCGAAACGCGACGAGTCAGACGGCGGCCGCAGTGACGACGCGATTGCGGCCGAGCTCTTTTGCGCGGTAGAGCAGGCGGTCCGCATTCGCGAGAAGGCGCGCGACGGAATCGCCGGCGGTATCTTCGGCAACGACGCCGAGGCTGATCGTGATCTGCAGTTGCGGATCGATGTCGCTGAAGTCAGCTGCTTCCACCGCCTGGCGCAGCCGCTCTGCTACTGCAGCAGCACCTGCTTCGCGCGTCAGCGGCAGCACGGCGACGAACTCTTCACCGCCGGTGCGGCCGATCACGTCACCGGGTCGCAACGCGGTGCGGCATGCGTGCGCGACGCGCTGCAGCACCGTGTCACCGGCTGCATGTCCCCAGCGATCGTTGATGCGTTTGAAGTGATCGATGTCGAATGCGATCACCGACAGCGGGTCATGCGACGCACGCGCATGGCGCAACTGCTCCTCGGCTGCCGCGAACAGGTGCCGCCGATTCGGAAGGCGCGTGAGCTCGTCGGTCATGGCCATGTCGCGCATGCGCTGCTTGTCGCGCGTGAGCCGCACCATGAGGTACGCGAGCACGACGATGATCGCCGCGCCGAGGATGAGGACTGTTGCCTGCAGTCGCCGAATGCGCGATGCGGCGGCGTTCGCGCGGAGCAACGCGCGGTTCTCGCTCTCTTTGCGATCGGCGTCGAACTGCACGCGAAGACGCGAGGTGTGTTCTTCGCGCAGTTTTTCGGCGAGCTCCCGCTGCAGGCGCGCGTGGCGGCTTTCGGCGTCATACGCATCGCGCCAGCGGCCCGCGAGCGCATACGCGCGCGCGAGCTCTTCTTCGGTCTTCTCGAGATAGCGCGTGTTCTGCTGCTTCGTGTACCACTGCCGTGTCGCCTCGAGATCTGCGATCGCGGCGGCGGCATTGCCGGCGCGGCGCTGCACGATTCCGCGCGACTGCCGCACGACCATCGCGCCGTGCTGATTGCCGCCGCCGGCAAACACGCGCAGTGCGTCATCGAGCAGCGGAAGTGCTTCGGCCGGGCGCCCGAGTTTCCCCAGCGTCACGCCCATCGATCGCTTCACATACGCCATGTCTTCGGGACGATCGAGCTGCTTTTCTGCCGCGAGCGCGCGGCGATACCAGTCGAGCGCGGTCGTCAGATCTTCTTTGCTGTCGTACGTGCTGGCGATGTTGAAGAGCGTGTCGGCGACGTCCTCCGCGGCACGTCTGGATTCGTAGCGCGGCAGGAGTTGCAGGTAGTACTCGAGCGCGCGGTCGTACTGCGCGACAGTGGGATCGGCGTAGATGTGGGCGATGTTGGCGAGCAGCGTGTTTTCGGCGGCCTCGTCGCCGATCTCGCGCGCGACCGCGTCGCCGCGCTGAAGGTTGACGAGGGCGGTGTTGATGTCGCCCTGCACGTATTGCAGGTAGCCGAGGAGCGTGAGCGCCTCGATCAGCGTGCGGCGGTCGTTGGTGCGCTCGGCCGCCGTTTTCGCGGCCTCGTACGCGCGGATCGCCTCCCCCACCCGCCCCTGCTTTTCGAACGCGGAGCCGCGCGCGAGCAGCCCGCGCACGTTCTGCTCGGCGTGGACAAACGACGCCGAAAGCAGCAGCACGAGCAGCATTCGCATGAGGCGGGAAGAATACGCGATGGAGGTGAGGATCGCCGCCGCAGTTGTGCTACAAATCGGGCATGCTGGATCAGCTCACGCTCGAGAGTTTCACGCCGCACGTCGGCTCGAGTTTCTGGGCCGTGTTTCCGAACGGCGGCAAGGTCGAACTCGTGCTCAGGCAGGCCGAGAGGCGGATGGAGAGCGAGCTCGCGCGGCTCAAACGAACGGCGTTCGCGCTCTACTTCGACGGGCCGCGCTCGTACCTGCTCAACCAGGGGGCGTACACGATCGAGCACGAGCTCTTTCCCGAGCCGCAGGAGATCTTTCTCGTGCCGATCGGACAGACCGCGGAGCAGTATCAGTACGAGGCCGTTTTCACGTAGAGCGTTGTGCTACAAAGGCAGCATGCTCGAGACGCTGACCATTGACTCGTTCGAACCGCACGTCGGCAGCAGTTTCTGGGCGTATCCCGATCCGCAGAACCGCGTCGAGCTGCGCCTGGTCAAGGTGACGAAGGTGATGGAGAACGCGGCCGCGCAGCTCGAGCGCACGCCGTTCATGCTGCACTTCGTCGGGCCGGGATCGCTTCTGCTGGAACAGCGGACGTACCGCATGGAGCATGAGGCGTTCGGGCCGATGCCGATGTTTCTCGTGCCGGTCGAAGGGGACGCGGGCGGGTATCTGTACGAGGCGATTTTCACGTGATGCGTCCGGGGCGGGTGGCACCACTCCTCGCCCCGCGCTTTGCGCCCCCTCTCCCCGCATCGCAACGCGAGGGGGAACACGAGGCTACTGGCCGGTCCAGCGCATGAGCAGATAGACGCCGCTCGACTCGGCGTACTGGAAGCCGAGGCGCTCGTAGAGGCGGCGCGCGGGGTTGTAGATCTCGACGTGAATCGTGGCGGCCTTCCCTGCCGCGGCCGCGCGTTCGGTGGCCTCGCGCATCAGCATGCCGCCGATTCCGGAGCCGCGCCAGCGCGGCATGAGCGCGATGTCGACCACGCGCAGTTCCTCGGACCATTCGTCGAGCAGGATGCGACCTGCGCGTTCGCCGCCGACCTCGATGATGTTCCACTCGCAGGCCGGGTAGTGCGTCTTGTAGTGGCTGGTCTGGGCGGCGAACTGCTGATCGAGAAACGCGACTTTCTGTTCTTCGTTGAACGGAAAGTGCTTCATCTCCTCTTCGCGGGTGGAGTGGTAGAGGAGGCGCTGAAAGTCGTAGTCGTCGTCTGTGGCGGGACGGAGGACGATCGCATCACGCTGGATGCGATCGTCTTTCCGTTCCGGAGCAGCAGGCGTTTCGCTCACTTCGACGCGTAGTCTACGCGGACGAGAAGGTGCTCGAACGGTGCGACATTGCCTTCGTCGCCGACGACCGTGATGCGGTTGCCGACGCGGCCCATCCGATACTCGCTCCAGCGCGGCTCGTTCTCAGTGCCGGCAAGCGGCACGAGGACGTAGTAGCCGCGCGCGATCTTGAGCTGTCCCTGTGCGCTGAGCGTCGTCAACGCGACCGGCATCTCTGCCTCTCTCGCCTCGGTGTCGAGGAGCGAGCGGCGCGACGCGAGCGTGCCCGGCGGGCGGCCGGTCTGCGTCCGGACGATGAACGAAAGCTGCTGGTCCGCATCTACCGGAACGGTGAACGACGTCGGCGAAGCCTCGGTACCGGAGGCGCGGCTGGCGCCCCACGCGTGGAACGGAAGCGCCTGCGCCTTTTCTCCGTCGAACGATGCGTAGTTCAGCGAGAGGTCGACCACCCTGCGCGCTTCACTGTTCTCGGACGCGCCGTACGCGCCGAAGACCGTCAGGCGCGCACCGCGGCTGATGAACGCACCGTCGCCCGACATGATGTCGGACGCAGAGCGCAGCGCACCTTTTTCGTCCATCGGCGCGAAGCCGACGGCGACGCGGCCTGCGTTCTCCGCCGCGACGGCTTCGTCGGCGAAGAGCTTCGGCGCAACGGCAGCGCTGGCGACGGCGATCGACGACAGCACGAGGAACTGCCGGCGGCCCATTCCTTTTTGCTCACTCATGAGATTCTCCTGTTCCATCGACTCGGCCTTACGGGCGCTGCGGGAAGACGCCCTGCAGTGCGATGCAGAACCGGACCGTCAGGTACGGCATCATGTTGTTGTGCGGCACGCCGCCGCCGGCGGGCGCGATCGAATTGAGATCCATCGCATCGGTCGGCGCCGTATTCGCTTTGAACAGATTGCCGCCGCCGAAGATGCGGGAAAGCAGTCTGCCCGTGGGATCGGTGTTGTTGGCGAACGAGTTCGCAGCGCCGAGGCTGTGCGTGTGCGCCGGAATCTCCGACTGCAGCAGCGTCACGGCCTCAACGCCGCTCTGCTCACCGAGGAACCGCTCGGTCAGGCCCGGCCCCCAGCCCGGCTGAAGAGGCACGGAGCCTTGCAGGTCGGGAAGTGCGAACGTGCTCTTCCCGTCGCCGCCGTACGTGGTTCCGAGAAGGGCAAACAGGCTCGTGTTCTGACTGATCGGCAGCAGCTGGCCGTTGGCGTCCGCCCATCCGGAGGGGGCGAAGGTCAACGGAAACATGCGGATTTCTGCGACAAACTGGTCTGACATGAACTCTCCCTTCCCTACGTCTGCGTCGGAAACTCGCCGTACAGCGAGATGATGAAATTGATCGCGAGGTACGGCTGCATGTTGTCGTGAGGCTGACTTCCGCCGGCCGGGCTGACCGACTGCGGATGCAGCGCAACCGTTGCGGCGCCGGCACCGACGTAGAGCTTCTTGGTGGCCGGCTGCGCCGGGACGTTCCCGCCCGGTGCCACCGCAGTGGAGCCGGCGCTCGTGGCCAGAAACGTATGGGAGTGATTGGGCATCTGCGAGTTGGTCAGCGTGACCCATTCGACGCCGCCCATCTCGCCCATCTGGTTGTGGGTGGCGCCGACGTGCATCGGCACGCGGCCGCGGAGGTCGGGCAGGTTGAAGTTGTTCTCGCCGTCGCCGCCGTAGCGGGTTCCGATCAGGACGAACAGAGTATCGTTTTCCGCGATGGAAACTGGAGCGCCGTTGCAGAACGCCCAGCCCACCGGCGGAAAGTTGCCGGCGAACATTCGAATCTCACCGATATATGGAGGCATCGTCGTTTCTCCTCTAGTTGTGGCTCGGGAAAAGACCCTGCAGGGCGATGCAGAAGTTCAGCACGAGGTACGGTTGCTCGTTGGCGTGCGCCTGACTTCCGCCGGTCGCACCGATCGTCGCCGTATCCATCGCCACGGGTTGTGATTGCACCGCGTAAACCGGCCCGACGGTCGTGGTGTCGGTTGCCGCGAGCGCGCTCGTATTCGCAGGCGCCGGCGAGTCGGCGAATGCGTTCGACGAAAAGGCAACGTGAATGTGCGTCGGCATCTCGGCGATCGTCACCGTGTGCGCCGCCTGCCCGCCCGCCTCGGCGAGCGAGTGGCCGTTGCCGACGTGGATTGGAACGCGGTCGCGGAAGTTCGGCAGTGCGAAGTTCGTCTGTCCGTTCCCGCCGAAGTTCGTGCCGAGCAGCGAGAACAGCGCCTGGTTCTGGTTGATCGGCAGCAACTGGCCGTTGCACATCGCCCAACCTTTCGGCGCGAAGTCAAAAGCCATGATTCGGATTTCGGCCATGAATGGCGTACCCATATGTTCCTCCTTGATTACGGACGCGCGCAGAGAGTGCCGTTGGTGAGCATCACCGTACCGTTGACGCTCGTGTTCGGGGCGGTGTTGATCGACTGAACGTAGGCCGGCGACGCCATGACGGCGGCGGTGTTCGGCACTTCTTCGACCTTCGTGTTCGTGCCGCCGAACTCCTCGACGTAGATGTCGTAGTACCCCGCCGGCGTGTGGCTGATGATGTTGTTCTTCAGCGCGACGCAGGCGTTGTCTTCGAACGAGAAGAAGCCGATGCCGCCGACAAACGCGATCGACGGGTTGAGGCTGTTGCCATCGACGACGTTGTTGGTCACGACGAAGTCGGTGGTCGACGTTCCGGTGCCGCCGAAGTTGACGAGCTGGAATCCGTCGCCGCCGGCGTTCTGGATCGTGTTGCTGTCGAAGACGATGCGCGAGGTGGCATTCGAGTCGGCGGCCGCGTAGATCGCATGGCCGATCGGATTGGTCAGGCGGTTGCCGCTCACCGTGCCGGAGATGAACGCGTTGTCGTTCGCGTCGATGCCGATCACGCCATTGCCGCCCACGCCCGTGAAGGTGTTGTTCTGCACGAGGAAGGAGGTCGACGTGTCGTGCTGTCCGTCGATGAGCACCGCGCCCGCACGCTGCGCCACGTTGACCGTCACGGTGTTGCCGTTGAACGTGACGTTCTGGATGCCGGTTGCGCCGGACTGCGGCGAGATGACGAACGAGTAGTTCCGCGCGTTGGTGAACGTCGCGCCCTGAACGTTGGCCGTCAGCGCGGTGGTACCGCCGATCACGAGACTGATCGCGGAGTCAGCGCTCGCCAGAATGCTCGTGGGGAAGGTGAACGTGCTGCCGTTCGAGACGTTGAGGACCGCATCGACGCTGGTGTTGTTCAGGCT
>JALYOB010000515.1 GCA_030857085.1 Acidobacteriota bacterium
CCTCGGAGTAGTTCACTCACGAAACCGCGCTACTCCGAGGAACTCCGAGGAACTCCGAGGAACTCCGAGGAACTCATCAAAAACGGCTCGCCGTTTGCTCTATCCCCTTCAGTTACTTACCGATGTCAAATCAGGCCGCGGCCATCATCGACGAGCAAGCGAGAGCCGATCTCGAGCAGATCGAGATCGGCCTGCTCACCGAGGGGATTTACCGGCATTACGGGTTTGATTTTCGCGACTACTCCCTCCCGTCGCTCCGCCGCAGGATCTGGAAACGCGTGTACGCCGAGGGGCTGAGCACCGTTTCGGGTCTGATCGAGAAAGTGCTCCACGACCCGCAGTCGATGGAGCGATTGCTGCTCGACCTCTCCATCAACACGACCGCGATGTTCCGCGACCCGACCTTCTATCTCGCGTTTCGCGAGAAGGTCGTTCCGATGTTGCGGACGTATCCATTCGTGCGCATCTGGCACGCCGGCTGTTCGACCGGCGAAGAGGTTTACTCGATGGCCATTCTTCTTCAGGAAGAAGGCCTCTATGACCGCTGCCGGATTTACGCGACCGACATCAACGAGGCGGTTCTGCAGAAGGCGAAATCGGGGATTTTCCCGCTGTCGACAATGCAGGAAAATACGTCCAATTACATTACCGCCGGCGGCACCGGGACATTTTCCGACTACTACACCGCGCGCTACGACTATGCGATTTTCCGCCCGTCGCTGCGCGAGAACGTCGTCTTTGCGCAGCACAATCTCGTCACCGACGCCTCGTTCAATCACTTCAATGTGATTTTCTGCAGAAACGTATTGATCTACTTCAACAACGCTCTGCAGGACCGCGTACAGCAGCTCTTCCTGCAGTCGATGGAAATGTTCGGGATTCTCGGCCTCGGCAAGAAGGAATCGATCAAATTCACGAGCGTCGCGGAAGACTACGAGATTCTCGATTCCGAAGAACGTCTGTACAGGAGAGTGCGCTGATGGGCGCGCGACGCCGAGAGGCGCCGACGCCGCTCCCGCCGGGCATTCGCTCCTGGACCGACGGCCGCGTGCTCAAGGACGCGGCGCGCAATTACCAGCTCGTCACCATCGGTTGTTCGATGGGCGGCATGCACGCACTGCAGGTCATCTTCGGCGCGTTGCCGAAAGACTTTCCGCTGCCGATCGCCGTCGTGCAGCATCGCTACAAGACGTCGAACGAAGGTCTGCCGGCGTTTCTGCGGCGCCATTCGAAACTGAATGTCGTCGACACCACCGACAAGGAATGGATCAAGCCGGGGACGGTCTACCTCGCCCCGGCGAATTATCATCTGCTGGTCGAGCCGGGCGAGCTCAGTCTGTCCGTCGATGACGCGGTCTCGTATTCGCGTCCGTCGATCGACGTCATGTTCGAGTCGGCGGCCGATGCGTACGGCAGCGGCGTCGTTGCGATTGTGCTGACCGGAGCGAATGCCGACGGCGCGCGCGGCGCGGCGCGGATTAAAAAGCGAGGAGGATTCGTGATCGCGCAGGACCCATCTACGGCTGAGTCACCGGCCATGCCGCAGGCAGCCATCGATGCGACCCGCGTGGATCGAATTTTGCCTCTGGACCGGATCGGGCCGTTTCTCGTCGAGCTCTGCCGAGGCAGTCAATTCAATGGACGATAAGGTCAACATTCTGCTGGTCGATGACCAGCCGAACAACCTCCTCGCGCTCGAATCGATTCTGGGCGACATGGGGGAGAACCTCGTCACGGCCGAGTCGGGCGCCGCGGCATTGCGGCAGTTGCTGCACACCGACTTTGCGGTCGTGCTGCTCGACGTCCAGATGCCCGACCTCGACGGCTTCGAGACGGCGAACCTCATCCGCCAGCGCGACCGCTCGCGCGACACGCCGATCATCTTCCTCACCGCGCTCTCGCGCAGTGAAACGAACGTCTTCCGCGGCTATGAGCTGGGCGCGGTCGACTACATGTTCAAGCCCTTCCACCCGGAGATCCTCCGCTCGAAGGTCAGCGTGTTCGTCGAGCTGTTCCGCCAGCGCGAGGCGTTCAAGCGGCAGGCGCAGGAGCTCGCGCGGCTCATCAAACAGAACGAGCTCATTCTCAACGCGGCCGCGGAAGGGGTCTTCGGCGTCGGCCTGGACGGCACGACCACGTTCGTCAATCCGGCGGCAGCGCGGATGATCGGCCGCGCGGCGGCCGACATCACCGGCACCGACATCCACTCGGCCGTGCACCCTGTCTTTCCGGGCGTGCTCACATGTCACGTCGAAGCGTGCCGTTTGTACGCGGTCGTCCATGGCGAGCCGGCCTACGACCAGATCGAAGAGACGTTTTTCCGTTCGGACGGCACGAGCTTCCCGGTCGAGTTCTGCGCCTCACCCATGCGCGACGTCGGCGGCGATCACCTCGGCTCGGTGATCACGTTCCGCGACATCACCGAACGTCGCGCCGCTGCATTGGCGGCGGAGGCGGAGCGGCGGTATCACGAGGCGGAAGCGCAGAATCGCGCGAAGGACAACTTCCTCGCCACGCTGTCGCACGAATTGCGCACGCCGATGACGTCGATTCTGGGATGGGTGCAATTCCTCCGCACCGGCCAGTTCGACAATGACGAATTGAATGAGGCCTTGCGCACGATCGAGTCGAGCGCGCGCCTGCAGGCCCGCCTCATCGACGACATGCTGGACGTCTCCCGCATCATCCTCGGCAAGTTCCAGGTCGACCTGAAGCCGACCCGCATTTCCGAGATTGTCGAAGCCGCGTTGACCACCGCGCGTCCCATGGCCGCGGACAACGAAGTGCAATTGACCTGGAAGCTCGATGACCACGGCGCTCTCGTCGACGCCGATGCCAGCCGCATCCAGCAAGTCATCCAGAACCTGCTGTCCAACGCCATCAAATTCACCCCCGCCGGCAAACAGGTCGACCTGCGCCTCGAGCGCGTCGACGGGTCCCTGAGAATCCGCGTCAAAGACGAAGGCGAGGGCATTGAGGCCTCCTTCCTCCCTTACGTCTTCGACCGCCTCCGCCAGGCCGAAGGCTCCAATAAGCGCAGCGGCCTCGGCCTCGGCCTCGCCATCGCCCGCCACATCGTGGAACTGCACCACGGCGAAATCACCGCCGCCAGCGAAGGCCCCGGCCAAGGCGCCAGTTTCACGGTGATGCTCCCCGTGCGTTCGGAGAACGCGTTGGAGGGCTCGACCACCGAGCAGAATCACAACGCCGCGCCATTGCACGTTTAGGGGTGCGGCATGCGCATCTGCCTCGTGATGCTGTTGCTCGTTGCCGCGTGCAATGGTGATCCGACGTCGCCTGCGCTTTGTGCGGATGCGATTGACCTGTTCCGGACGGAGGCGTTCTATGTCGAACGCACCGAAGCGGAGACCACGATCGAAGGCCGCCTCGTGAAGAACTGTCCGCCGCCGTCGCCGAACGGGCGGGATCACTGCTATTTCGTCGGCGATCTGCCGGTTTATGCCGGAGATCGTGCGGCCGTTCTGGACCGGTATGTGGGATCGCAGGTGGTCGTGCGGGGGAAACGGGTGACGCTGCTCGGTACTCCCGAATTCTGGCCCGCCGCCATTTGCCGCCGCCCGTGAGCCTATGGAGTGCGGCGGCAAAGCCGCCGCTCTGTTACGCCGCGGCAAAGCCGCGGCTTTGGAGTGCGGCGACGCCAGTCGCCGCTTTGACTCGCTGCGGCTGTGCCGCGGCGTTGAGAGCGGCGGCTCTGCCGCCGCACTCCAAAAGCGGCTTCGCCGCTAGTCAAAGCGGTGACTGGCGTCACCGCACTCCAAATT
>JALYOB010000516.1 GCA_030857085.1 Acidobacteriota bacterium
CCCGAAAAGTCAAAGCGGCGACTTGCGTCGCCGCACTCCAAACTACGCGCCGAGGCTTGCTTTTAACGCGCGCAGCTCCTCGGTGAGCGTGGCCACCTGCTCCTCGAGCCGCTGCACGCGCGCGGACAGCGGCTCGCCCGCCGCGCGCGGCTCATGTTCCTCGTGCGCCGCAGGCACGGTATCGACCACCGCCCCGCCGACCGTGTGTGCCCAACGCTCTTCCTTCTGACCGGGACGGCGCGGCAGCTCACGCACGAGCGGCTCGCTGTGCTCGCGCATCTCGCGCAACAGCTCCTCGACCTCGCTTACGCTGTCGAACGATTGCAGGCGATCGCTCCGTCCGCGCAGCTCTCCGGCCGTTTGCGGCCCACGCAAAAACAAAAGCGTGAGCACCGCCTTCTCCGGACGTTTGAGATGCCACACATTATCGAGGTTGTGATCGAAGCGCACCGCGCGTCCGCCCATCACGCGCCAGACCAGTTTCTCGTCCTGCAGACGATCGAGCGCGCGTTGAATCTCCTGCTCGGTGAGCTCGAGCACCGGCTCGCGATTCGACTTCTGATTGCACGCCGCAACGAGCGCATTGAGCGTGAGCGGGTAATACTCCGGCGTCGAAAGCTGCTTTTCCATCAGCGATCCGAGAACGCGAACTTCGATCGGATCGAGCGTGCGCGGAATGCGCGGGCGTCGCGGAGCATCGTCGAGCGTCGGGATGAACGTCATGCGGCGATTTTAAAGGACAGCGGGCGAGGAGAAGATGCGGCGTTGGGCGTTAGGCGCTCGGCGTTTGGGGTGATCCGCTTCACGGCAACCGGCGCCGAGACAGAAACCCCAAGCGCCGAACGCCCAACGCCACGGCACGCAGTGCCGCTACTCGCGCGCCTGACTGGCAGTGCGTTCGCAATGGCTCTGCCGTATGACGGCACAGCCGCACCTCGCGAGTGTTGCACCAGACGCAAAAGTGGACAGCGATCTCGCGGTGATGCTGACGGGCGGCGGCGCCCGCGCCGCATACCAGGTGGGCCTGCTCAAAGGAATCGCACGGCACTTTCCGCGGCTGCGATTCCGCATCGTCACCGGCGTCTCCGCCGGCGCGATCAACGCCGCATACCTCGCCGCGCACACCGGCACGCTGATGGAGAAGGCGCGCAATCTCGATCGCATGTGGTGCGAGCTCAATTGCGACTCGATCTTCCGTTTCGACTGGAAGACCTTCCTCCCCTTCCGTTCCGCCGTCGCTTCCGTCATGCCGCGGCGCAACAAGTGGACGAAATCGCGTCCGCGCGCGCTCGTCGACACGACGCCGCTGCGCAATCTCCTCTGCCGCGTCCTCGACACGCCGTCCGGCGCGCCGGTGCGCGGCATCGAAGAAAACATCCGCAGCGGCGAGCTGACCGCACTCGCGCTGATGACCCTCGACTACTCGACCGGACAATCGGTGCGCTGGGTTCAGGGGCGCGACTTCGATCAATTCGACAGCGCGAATCACCGCGCGCAATGCACCCGCTTCATGGTCGAGCACGTGCTCGCATCGGCGGCATTGCCGTTCATCTTTCCGGCCATCCGCATCGGCAGCGCGTGGCACGGCGACGGCGGCATCCGGCTCGCCGCACCGCTCTCGCCCGCAGTGCATCTCGGCGCGCGCCGCATCATCGCCATGTCCACCGGCTATCAGCGCACCGCCGTCGAAGCAGCGACGCCGGTCGTCTCCGGCTATCCCCCCGCGGCGCAGATTCTCAGTCAGCTGTTCAACGCGATCTTTCTCGATGCGATCGATGAAGACGTCGCGCGCATGGAGCGGATGAATGAGCTCATCCGCGCGATTCCGCTCGCGCAGCGCAACGGCCTCAAGCCGATCGATCTGCTCGTGCTCCGTCCGTCGATCGACCTCGGCAAGCTCGCCGGCGATTACGAACGTTTCCTCCCGCGCAAACTGAAACTGCTCGTGCGCGCGCTCGGCGCCAAAGAAACCGACTCGCCCGATTTCATCTCCATGCTGCTGTTCGAGCCGACGTTCACGCGCCGCATCATCGACCTCGGCGAAGCCGACGTCGAAGGCCGCATCAGTGAAATCCGAGCCTTCCTCGGCGAAGACACAGCCGCACTGACTGCAGCAAGCTGAAGTCTGTTTCGCGACGTGCCATAATTCGACCCTCGTATATGGCAGTCCTGCACCTCGAGTTGCTCGGAGACTTTCGACTGCGCTCCGAGTCCGGTTCTCTCGTCACGATTTCCGCGAAGAAGTCGCAGGCGATGCTGGCGTACCTCGGCGTCAAGCCGTCCCAGCTCGTCTCGCGCGACAAGATGGCCAACCTGCTCTGGAGCAGCACCGCGCCCGAACAGGCGCGCCAGAGTCTTCGCCAGACGCTTTCCACATTGCGCAAAGAGCTCGCGCAGGTTTCACAGCAGAAGATCCTCGTCGAAGAAGGCGACTTTCTCTCGCTCGATGCCTCGCTCGTGCACGTCGACGTGGTGGAGTTCGAGTCGCGCGTGAATGCTGCGAGCGCGGAATCGCTCGATCCGGCGACGCGCATGTACTCGGGCGATTTCCTCGACGGCTTCATGATCGACGAAGAACGGTTCGATCAATGGGTGATCGCCGAGCGTGACCGTCTGCATCGCCTCTCGCTTCGCGCGCACGCGCAGCTCGTCGAGCAACTGACCCGCGCGCAGGCGTTCGACGAAGCGATTGCAGTCGCGCAGCGCGCGTTGCGCATCGATCCGCTGCAGGAGTCGATGCATCGCACGCTCATGCGTCTGTACATGCAGACCGGCGATCTGCTCAATGCGCTGCAGCAATACGACAACTGCGCGAAAGTGCTGCGCCGCGAGCTTGACGTCGAGCCCGACGCGGAAACGAAATCGCTGCAGCAGGACATCGTGCAGCTCCGTAAAAAACGGAACACGACGCCGAGCGTCGTGGAGAAACCGGCGCAGAAGAGCGTGCTCGTCGTCGAAGACAACGTGCTCAATCGCGAGCTGACGAATGCGCTGCTCAAGACCGCCGGCTATCGCGTGCTGCTCGCCAAAGACGGCGCCGAGGCGCTGATGCTCCTCGGCCGGGAAGCGGTGGACCTGCTGCTGCTCGACATCGACCTCCCCTTCATCGACGGCCACAAGGTCCTCGAAGCGCTGCACGAGAAGGGCATCGACGTCCCCGCGATCTTCCTCAGCGGTCTACCAGGCGAAGAACCCGAGGTGAAAGCGTTCGAAATCGGCGCCGCCGATTTCATCCGCAAACCGGTGAAGAATACGGTGCTGCTGGCAAGGGTGGCGAAGGTGTTGAAGTAGGTTATCGGTTGTCGGTTAGCGGTTCGGGGTGACGCAGTGCCTGACGTCGCAGCTAACGGACAACGGATAACGGAGAACGGATAACTTCCCTACTGTTCCGCTTGCCTGGCCCGACTCTCGCTTCTACATTGACGTCATGCGCAGAGAAGAAAAAGTGCTCGTCGTCGAAGACAACCCGGCCATCTGCAGGGAGATGGAAGAGCGCTATGACTGCGATTGCGCGACCGATGGGTGGGACGCGATCGAGATGCTCGAGACGCAGGAGTATGCGGCCATCGTCATCGACGCCGACGTCCCGCGCCAGAGCGGCTACGGAGTTCTCACCTACCTCCGCGAAGAGATGGGTCCCGAGCTCCCGAACGTCATCTTCATGACCAGCAACGATCGCGACGAAGTCCGCCGCCGCTACGGCGCGCGATTGAATGTGGTCGACAAAGCGGATGCGCTGAATGAGCTGGCGAGGGTGATGGAGGGGTGAGGCGC
>JALYOB010000517.1 GCA_030857085.1 Acidobacteriota bacterium
GTGTCGCAATCGAAGGCGAAGCCTCGTCGGCCGACGAGGCGGTGCGCGCGATTCGCGAGTCGCAGCCGGACGTCGCTTTTCTCGACATCGAAATGCCGGGAAAGAACGGGTTCGACATCGTGCTGGAGCTCGCCGATCACGCGCCGGCGATTGTGTTCGTCACCGCTTACGATCAATACGCGGTGCGCGCGTTCGAGGTCGAGGCGCTCGACTATTTACTAAAGCCGTATGACAGCGACCGCCTGAAGTCGGCGCTCGAACGTCTGCAACGGAGAAGAGACGCGGGCGATCTGGCACTGCGCATCGATCATGTCGTGCAATCGATCGAACAGCGCACCGGCGCATTACAGCGCATTCTCGTGACGACCGGCGGCCGCTCCCGTTTCATCCGCGTCGAGGATGTGACCTGCTTCGAAGCCGAAGACAATTACGTGCGCGTGCATTGTGCAGACGAACGGCCGCTCGTGCGCGGCCGATTGAGCGCGCTCGAGCAGCAACTCGATCCCGCCCGCTTCATGCGCGTCCATCGCTCGTGGCTGGTCAATCTCGATGCCGTGGCCGAGGTGCGCCAGATGTTTCATGGCGACTATCGGGTGGTGTTGCACGGCGGAAGAGAATTGCCGATCGGGCGGGCGTATCGTGATCGGTTTCTGCAGTCGCGGTGAAAGGTGCGGGGTCGGAGTACCTCGGAGTTCCTCGGAGTACCTCGGAGTTCCTCGGAGGAGAGACCCCCGACTTTTGCCGAGGTACTCCGAGGTACTCCGAGGTACCCGAGGTACTCCGAGGTACTCCGAGGAACCAACCTACTCTGTGCTACAACATCCCCCCGGAAGACAATGTCCATCAAAATCGTCCGTCTCGGCACCCCGCGCGCATCCGATGAAGGCCTCCGCATCGGGACAGTGCGCCGTCCGCCGCGGGGCGTGGCGAAATCGGATTTTGCGAAGCTCGACTATTACGACGTCTGGTTGCCGATTCTCTCCCCGACGCAGGAACTGGTTTCGTTTGCGCTCAGTGCGACGGACGAGAAATCGTGGAAAACGTTCGAGCGCAAATACCGGACGGAGATGAAAGAGCCGGATGCGGCGCGCACGCTCGATTTACTCGCGGCGATGTCGCATCAGACCAATTTGTCCGTCGGCTGCTATTGCGAGGACGAGAATCATTGTCATCGCTCGATCCTCAGACAATTGCTCGCGGAGCGCGGCGCGGCATTGTCATGACACCGCTTCGTACGCGGCGACGCTCAATGACGCGAGCGTGATCGCGGCGAGGTAGCCACCGGCGATGTCGGAAATCCAATGCTTCTCTTCCATCAACCGGGCGATGGACGACGTGAGCGGGATTGCGAACGCGACCGGAAAGACGACTGCCGACGGTGCCAGCTGCTCGCGCGAGATCACGTAGGCGGACGCGAGTGCGACCGTGAGCGTGCCGAACGCGTGGCCGCTTGGAAACACCGGGTGATCGGGCGAGGGGCGGCCGGGAGGGGCGGGCGGTTGCGGGAGGAGGTCGTCGAAGCGCTTGTTCACCAGCGCGGCGGTGCATGCCGCGCCGATGATGGCGACCGTTCCGGCAGCGCGCGCACGGAGGTCGCGTTCCTTCGCTCCCCTGCCGAACACGTAACCGCCCGCGAGCGTCGCGGCGGGCACGTACGTCCACCACTTTCCGACGGGCGCGACCGCTTCGGCGGCGTCGCGCACCGGGCTGCCCGGCTCGACCGCGGTCTGCTCGTGGAGTTTGTGATCGACAGGCGCCGTCTTGCGGCGCGCGACCGCGGCGGCGACCAGCGCAAAGCCCGCAGCCGCGCCGATTCCGATGGTGGCCAGGAGCGCGGCGCGCGTGCGGCGATTCTTCGGTTCGTGGATTTCAGTCACGCGCCGGACGTAGCGGATTCCGTACCGCTCGTGGCGCAATCTTCGCGTCGTAGAACATTGCGTCGACCGAGGTAGACTTTTTTCGCGATGGATGCCGAGACGCTGATGCGATGCGTCGAGACGTCCGCCGCGGCGGCACATCGCTGCGGCACGATGGAGTGACTGGTGATGAACGACGAAGCCCTGGTCAGACTGATTGAAACGTCCGCCGCGGAGACGCAGCGCCGTGTGGAAGCCGTTGTGGCGCAGAACCTCGACGAGATGAAGCAGCATGTCGAGAAGGTCACTGCGAGAAACCTTGACGACATGAAGCAGCATGTCGAGACCGTCACTGCGAGAAGGTTCGACGAGATGAAGCAGCATGTCGAGACCGTCACTGCGAGAAACCTCGACGAGATGAAACAGCATGCCGAGACGATCGCCGCGCACAACCTCGACGAAATGAAAGAGGTCGCGGCATCGAACCTGACGGAAATGAAGCAGGTCGCAGCGTCGAACCTGGCGGAGATGAAGCACGAGTTCCACGTCGTCACCGAACGGCTGGAAACGAAAATCGAGCTCGTGGCCGAGGGGGTGCTCATGGTGAATGAGCGGGTGGACCGGCTCGAGACGAAGATGGAAGCGGAGTTCGCCGACGTTCGCGACATGTTCCAGGTCACCTACTCGGCTCTCGAGAAGCGGGTTACCGCGCTCGAACAGCGCGCGTAACGCAGCGCGTATCGTGATCGCATGAATGAAATCGTCGCGCGTTTCCGTCAGCTGCACGAATCGGGATGTTTCGTCATCCCGAATCCGTGGGATGCGGGGAGTGCACGCCTCCTCGAGCAGCTCGGGTTTCCCGCGCTGGCGACGACGAGCTCCGGCTTCGCCTGGTCAACCGCACGCGCCGACAACCACGTCACGCTCGAAGACGCGCTCGCCCACTTTCGCACCATCAGCAGCGCGGTCCATGTCCCGGTGAGTGGCGATTTCGAAGGTGGATTCGCCGTCGCACCTGCCGAGGTCGCGGCGAACGTCAGCGCGGCCGCCGCAACAGGAGTGGCGGGCTTGTCGATCGAAGACTCGACCGGCGATCCGAACCAGCCGCTGTTCGAGTTCGAGCTCGCGGTCGAGCGCGTGCGCGCTGCGCGGGAAGCCAATCGCGAGATCGTACTGACTGCGCGATGCGAGGCGTATCTCACCGGCCGTTCCGATCTCGATGAAGTGACCCGCCGCCTCACCGCCTACGCGGCTGCGGGCGCTGACTGCCTCTACGCGCCCGGCATGCGGGACCTGCGCGAGATCGACTGGATCGTCAACGCCGTCGCGCCGAAAGCGGTGAACGTGCTCGTCGGCGCCGACTTTACCAATGTCGAGGAAATGCGCTCGATCGGCGTCCGCCGCATCAGCGTCGGCGGTGCGCTCGCACGCGCCGCGTGGAAAGGCTTCCTCGACGCGGCGCAGGAGATCGCGCAGCACGGCACGTTCACGAGGCTCGCACAGGGCGTTCCGTTCGCCGAGATCGACGGGAAATTCGAGCGATGATCGGCGCGCCGAACGGCACCGCGCTCGAAGAAGGGGTCATCGCCGCGGTTCAGTGGTTGCGCCTGTTCGTCGAGGCGGTCGGCGCAATCGTGATCGCGATCGGCATCGCCGCCGCGATCGTCGCGCTCGTGCGGCGCATGCGCGGCGGCGAACACGTGCAGAGCGCGCGTCATGTGCTCGCGCACTTTCTCGCGATCGCGCTCGAGTTCCAGCTCGCAGCCGACATCCTGTCGACCGCGGTCGCTCCAACGTGGGATCAGATCGGGAAGCTCGCCGCGATCGCGGTCATCCGCACCGCGCTGAACTTCTTTCTCACGCGTGAGATGCGCGAGCAGACCGACGCGGCGCGCGCCTGAGCGCGCTACTCCTGCTC
>JALYOB010000104.1 GCA_030857085.1 Acidobacteriota bacterium
GCAACAGGCCGCCCGACCGAAGGGAGCTCTTTATGTTTGACGTCCACGAGATGGAGGTCAACTTCGGCCCCCAGCACCCCTCCACCCACGGCGTGCTGCGCGTGCTGCTCAGGATCGACGGCGAGCGGATCATCGACGCGAAACCGATCATCGGCTATCTCCATCGCGGCACGGAAAAGCTTTTCGAGCACATGGCGTATCCACAGTGCATCCCGCACACGGATCGTATGGATTACGTTGCCGCCGCCACCAACAACCTCGGCTTCGTCGAGACGGTCGAGAAACTGATGGGCATTACGCCCAACATTCCCCGCCGCGCGCAGCTCATGCGCGTCATGCTTTCGGAATTGCAGCGCATTTCGTCGCACCTGCTGTGGCTGGCGACGCACGCGATCGACATCGGCGCCATGACGCCGTTCTTCTATACGTTCCGCGAGCGGGAGGAAATCCTCGACCTTTTTGAAGAATATTGCGGCGCGCGCCTCACCCTCAACTCGATGCGCATTGGCGGCATGCCCGAGGACCTGCCGCCGGACTGGCTGGAAGATCTCGAAGCGTTTGTCGATAAGTTCGACGCTGCGGTCGACGAATATGAATCGCTCCTGACCACGAACCGCATCTGGAAACGCCGCACTGTGGGTGTGGGCGTCCTCTCGCCTGAAGAAGCAATCGAGTGGGGCATTACGGGACCGCCATTACGCGGCTCGGGCGTCGAATGGGACCTGCGCCGCGCGCAGCCTTACGAGTGTTATCCCGATCTCGAGTTCGACGTTCCCGTCGGCATCAATGGCGACACCTACGATCGTTACCTCGTGCGCATGGTGGAAATGCGCCAGTCCAATCGCATTCTCAAACAGTGCATTCCGCTGATCCGCGAGACCCCCGCCGGCGACATCAAAGCGAAGATCTCCAAAGTCATCCGTCCGCCGGAAGGGGAGGTCTATCATTCGATCGAATCCCCCAAAGGCGAAATCGGCTACTACATCGTCTCCGACGGCAAGACGCAGAACGCGTACCGCTGTCACGTCCGTCCGCCGTCGTTCGTCAACCTCCAGGCCCTCCCGGCAATGGCCAAAGGCCACCTCGTGTCCGACCTCGTCGCACTGATCGGCACGATCGACATCGTGTTAGGCGAGGTGGATCGGTGAAATCGAAATTGAAAATTGGGAAATTGAAAATTGAAAAATCGGAGGAACCCCGCCGCGTGAAGTGGACTGTTCTTTCAATTTTCAATTTTCAATTTTCAATTCCCCCCGCCGCCGAGGTGGCCCTATGAACAAAGCACTGATGACGTACCTCCTCTGGCCGCTGATCAAGTTCATCATCGCCTTCGTCATCGTCCAGCTCATCGTCGTCGCCATGACCTGGATCGAGCGCCGTCTGCTCGGGTTCATGCAGGCGCGCCTGGGGCCGAATCGCGTCGGGCCGTGGGGGCTTTTTCAGGGAATTGCCGATCCGGTCAAGCTTCTATTGAAGGAAGACATCCTTCCTTCCAGTTCCGAGAAAATCGCCTATTTCCTCGGGCCGATGCTGCCGCTGCTGCCGGCGTTCATCGTCTTTACGCTCATTCCGTATGGACCGCCGCCCGCGTTCACTGTGACGCGCGTCAATGTCGGTCTGCTTCTGATCCTCGCCCTCACCTCGACAGCTGTTTACGGCATCATCCTCGGCGGGTGGGCGTCGAACAACAAATACTCCTTGATGGGCGGCCTGCGCTCGGCGGCGCAGATGGTTTCCTATGAAGTGCCGTTCGGCCTCTCCATTGTGGGCGTACTGATGATCTGCGGCTCGCTCGATCTCGTGACCATCGTCCGCTACCAGGAGCTCAATGCCTGGAACGTCCTTCCGCAGATCGTGGCCTGCTTCATCTTCTTCGTCTCCATGAACGCGGAAAACAACCGCACGCCGTTCGACCTGCCGGAAGCGGAGTCGGAGCTGGTGGCCGGATTTCACACAGAGTATTCGGGGATGAAGTTCGCGTTCTTCATGCTCGCCGAATATTCGATGATGATCGTCAACTCCTGCCTCATTGTGTCGCTCTTCTTCGGCGGCTGGACGCTGGCCATGTTCGACGTCGGCATTACGACGCGTGCTCTCGTCAATATGGGCATGCTGGGCGGCGTCCTCGGCGCGGTGATTTTCCTCGCGAAAGTCATGCTGTTCATGCTGGTCTATGTCTGGTTCCGCGCGACCTTCCCCCGCTTCCGTTTCGACCAGCTCATGGACCTCGGCTGGAAGTGGATGATTCCGCTCGCGCTGGCGAACATCTTCGTCACCGCGATCTTCATCCTCATCGGCCAGGAGCGCCTGATGTACTGGATCGGCCTCGGCACGATCGGGCTCACCATCTTCTATCTCGTGAAACCCCGCCGCGCGACGGCCGCACCGCCGCAGCACGCGCCGCGAAAGGTGGTCCATGCAAGTTAGCCATCCAAAGAACAGCTGGTCGGAGAAGTTTCTCGTTCTCGACCTGCTCGAAGGGCTCAAGACCACACTGCGCGAGCTCTTCAAGCCGAAGGTGACGATCCGTTATCCGGAAGAGCGCATCGAGCCCGCGGATCGTTTCCGAGGAATGTTCAAGTTTTCTTATGACCGCTGCATTGCGTGCAAGCTGTGCGCGGTCGCCTGCCCGATCGACATCATCTACATCGATGTCCACGACGACATGATCGAAGAAGGCGGGAAGAAGAAGAAGGTCAAGGTCCTCGACCGCTATGACATCGACGTGAAGCGCTGCATGTTCTGCGCGCTTTGCGAAGAGGCCTGCCCGACGAAGCCAAAATCGATCTGGCTGACGACGAAGACCTACGAATTATCGACCTACGATCGCAACGATCTGTACTTCAACATGCAGCAGCTCGAGTACTGGGACGACCGCCCGCGCTACACAGGTCTCCCCGGAGAGGAGGAGATGCCGCAACTCGAAGAGACGCGGCTCCTCAAATAGCGATGGACTCAGTCGGTTCGGGCATTCCGCTCCTGGTTTTCACGCTGATCGGCACGATTGCGGTCGCGTCGGCGATTCTCGTCGTCGCCATGCGCAATCCGGTGCATTCGGCGCTCTTCCTCTTAGTGACCTTCCTCTGTGTCGCCGTCCTCTTCGTCATGAAGGCGGCTGAATTCGTGGCCGCTGTGCAGGTGCTCGTCTATGCAGGCGGGATCATGGTCTTGTTCCTGTTCGTGGTCATGCTGATCAATTACAGGCACTTGCCGGAAGAGCGGGTGACGTCCGCCGTATGGCTGGGCGGCATTGGGGTCGGCGTGGCGCTGTTCGTCCTCTTCCTGACCATCGTGCGCACGGGCGTCTATCACGACCCGGTGCCGGACGCGGATCGCAAACTCACGACCGTCCAAGAGACGTACCTCACCGAACATCCTTCCGATCCCAATAAGCTCGTCCGCCGCACGCGGGACAAAGAGAACCGGAATGCCGAGGCGGTGGGGATGGCGCTTTATCGCGACTACCTGGTGCCGTTCGAGGTTGCGTCGCTGTTTCTGCTCGTGGCCATGATCGGCGCGATCGTCCTCGGCAAACGCGAACTGTCGGCCGAGGAAGAAGAGTCCACGCCGAACTTCATCCTCGAGCGGGCGGAAGTGGAGAAAGAAGTGAAGGAGGCGCTCAGTGCCTGACGGCAAATTGAAAATTGGGAAATTGAAAATTGAAAATGAAGGCGCCGCGACGACGCCTTTCAATTTTCAATTTTCAATTTTCAATTCCCCGCGCCTCGCTGCTGCTTTCTCAATTCTCAATTCTCCATTCTCAATTCGGTGCTCGCCGGAGGCGCCCCATGCCTAGTACCGCGCAATACCTCATGCTCTCCGGTACATTGTTCGCCGTTGGCATGGTCGGGGTGATCGTGCGGCGGAACATGATCACCGTGTTGATGTGCATCGAGCTGATGCTCAATGCGGTGAACATCAACCTGATCGCGTTCTCGCATCATCTGGCCAACCTCGAAGGACAGGTCTTCACGATTTTCGTGATCTGCATCGCGGCGGGGGAGGCGGCGGTCGGCCTCGCCCTCACCATTCAGTTGTACCGGCTGCGCAATACGGTGAACGTCGACGAAGCGAGGACGCTGCATGGCTAGCGCGCTGCTGCTCGTCATTCTGCTGCCCGCACTCGGCGCGCTCATCAACGGAACGCGTGCATTCGCGAATCCGCACGCGCCGAAGAACAGAACCATCACCAATGCCGTGGCGCTCGGCGCGACGTTGCTCTCCGCCATCACGGCCACTGTGGGCGTCGTGCTGCCGTATGTCGGACACGGTGAAGCGCTGCAGTTCAACTATTACACCTGGATTCCGTCCGGCATCGGCACGGTCGGGCATTCCATCGCGAATTTCGCGATCGACTTTGCCTTCCGCGTCGATCCGCTCTCCTGCACGATGCTGATGATCGTGACGTGGATTGGATTTCTGATTCACGTCTACGCGACCGGCTACATGTCGCATGAGACCGGCTATACACGCTTCTTCACCTATCTCAATCTCTTCATGTTCATGATGCTGCTGCTCGTGCTCGGCGCGAACTACATCGTCATGTTCGTGGGATGGGAAGGCGTCGGCCTCTGTTCGTACCTTCTCATCGGCTTCTATTACGACAAGAATTTTGCCGCGGATGCGGGCAAGAAAGCCTTCATCACCAATCGCATCGGCGACTTTGGTTTCGTTCTCGGTATTTTCCTGATCTTCAATACCTTCGGCACGGCTGATTACGGCAAGGTCTTCGCCATGGCGGCGGCGGGCGGACATCAATACGCCGGCGTCGCGACCGCAATCTGCCTGCTCCTGTTCGTCGGCGCGTGCGGCAAGTCGGCGCAGATTCCTCTGTACGTCTGGCTGCCGGACGCGATGGCCGGACCGACGCCCGTCTCCGCGCTCATTCACGCGGCGACGATGGTCACCGCCGGCGTCTATATGTGCGTACGCTCGAACGTGCTGTTCCGCCTCGCACCGGACGCCATGCTGGTCGTGGCCATCATCGGCGCAGTGACCGCGATTTTCGCGGCGTCGATTGGCCTGACGCAGAACGACATCAAGAAAGTGCTCGCCTATTCGACCGTCTCGCAGCTCGGCTATATGTTCCTCGCGGTCGGCGTGGGCGCGTTCACGGCCGCGATTTTTCACGTCATGACGCACGCGTTCTTCAAAGCGTGTCTCTTCCTCGGCGCCGGTTCGGTCATTCACGGCTGCGGCGGCGAGCAGGACATGCGCAAGATGGGCGGCCTCCGCAAGTACATGCCGCGCACGCACCTGACCATGCTCGCGGCGACGCTGGCCATTGCCGGCGTTCCGCCGCTGGCCGGCTTTTTCTCGAAAGACGAAATCCTCGCGAACGCGTTTGCCTCGAACAAACTGATCTGGATCGTCGGCCTCATTACAGCGGGACTGACCGCGTTCTACATGTTCCGGCTCTATTTCATGACCTTCCACGGCGACTATCGCGGTTTCGAGAACGTCGGCATTGAGGAATCGGAACCGGCGCACGCTGGACACGATCTGATTCCGGATCACGCGCACCTCAATGACGGCGATGCGCACAGCGACAAGGCGCACGGCCACCACGCACACGCGCACGAGCCTCACGAGTCGCCCGCGAGCATGACGGTCGTTCTCGCCATTCTCGCCGTGCTGTCGTGCATTGGCGGTCTGGTCGGACTGCCGGCTGCATTGGCGGGCGCGCATCCGACATGGTTCCAGCAGTGGCTCTCCCCAGTCCTGCTGCCGATCGAAGGTCACGGATATCACTTCCACGAGGCGGGATTCGCGCTCGAGTACACGCTCATGCTCGTCTCCATCGCTGCCGCGGCGCTGGGGATTTTTCTCGCCTATCGTTTCTATAAGCGCGATCCGCACTTTGCGACGCCGCGGCGCATGGCCACGCGCTTCGCGCCGGTGCACCGTGTGCTGGAAAACAAATACTTCGTCGACGAGCTCTATGGACGCACCGTCATTGCCGGCACGCTCGCATTGTGCCGCGCGCTCTGGTGGTTCGACCGCTGGATCGTCGACGGCATCGTCAACGCGGTCCGCCACATCACGGTCATTGGCCTGGGACACGGCTCGTCGCAATTCGACAAGTACGTGGTCGACGGGGCGGTGAATGGCGTCGCGTGGAGCGCGAAAGGCGGATCGATGATGTTCCGCCGCGTCCAAAGCGGATTAGTACAGAACTACGCGATGATCATGGGCGCCGGCATCGTCCTGATCGCGCTCGTCTATGTGTTCATGAAGCCGTAGCGAGAAGGGGAAACGCACCCGATGGGCATTCTCAACATCATCACGTACATCCCGATGGTCGGCGCGCTCGTGATTCTGTTCCTCGTGAAGAGGGACAATCCGGGTCTGGTCCGGATCATCGCCACGGCGACAGCGGTCATCGATTTCCTCGTCTCGCTGTACCTCTGGCCGAATTTCGACCGCGCCGCCACAGGCGACAAGATGTGGCAGTTCCGGGAAACGTACGAGTGGATCCCGTCACTGGGCGTCCGCTACGACTTTGGCGTCGACGGCATCTCGCTGCTGCTGATCCTGCTGACGACGTTCATCGGCATTGTCGCCATCGTCTCGTCCTACAGTGCGATCCATGTGCGGGAGAAGGAGTACTACACGCTGCTTCTCCTGCTGCAGACGGGTATGATCGGCACCTTCTGCGCGCTCGACTTTTTCCTCTTCTACGTTTTCTGGGAAATCATGCTCGTGCCGATGTACTTCATCATCGGCATCTGGGGTGGCCAGCGGAAACTGTACGCCGCCATCAAATTCTTCCTCTATACGCTGGCCGGATCGGTGCTGATGCTGCTCTCGATCCTGGCGCTGTTCTTCTTCAACGACGGCGGCATTTCCTTCCTCAACATTCAGGGACTCGGAAATCCAGCGACGTTCAGCGTGCTGCAGTTCCATGAGATCGGTCACCTCATTCCGCCAACGCTGCAGTTCTGGATTTTCCTCGGGTTCTTCTTCGGCTTCGCGATCAAGGTGCCGATGTTCCCGTTCCACACCTGGCTGCCCGACGCGCACGTCGAGGCGCCGACCGCCGGCTCGATCATCCTTGCCGCGGTTCTGCTGAAGATGGGCACTTATGGCTTCGTGCGATTCGCACTGCCGATCCTCCCTGACGCGACCAAGCAGCTGCTCGTTCCGATCGTGATCCTGTCGCTGATCGGCATCATCTACGGTGCGCTCGTGTCGCTGGTGCAGAAGGACATGAAAAAGCTCGTCGCTTATTCATCGGTCTCGCACCTCGGCTTCGTGATGCTGGGGATGTTTGCGCTCAATCCGATGGGGCTGCGCGGCTCGGTCATTCAGATGATCAATCACGGCATCTCCACCGGCGCGCTCTTCCTGCTGGTCGGCATGATCTACGAGCGCCGCCATACGCGCATGATCGCGGAGTACGGCGGTCTCGCGAAGCAGATGCCGATGTACGCCGGCCTGTTCCTCATTGCGGCACTGTCGTCGATGGGATTGCCGGCGCTCAATGGATTCATTGGCGAATTCACGATTCTGCTCGGCGCCGCGAACTCGATTCAGTTCAATACCATCGCCTATGCGGTGATCGCGGCCATCGGCATTGTGCTCGGCGCCGCATATCTCTTATGGCTGTACCAGCGTGTCTTCTGGGGGCCGCTCGATAATCCGGCCAATGCGGCCGTGCCGGACGTCAATCGCCGCGAGCTCGGCCTGATGATGGCGCTGGTGGTGGTGATGATCTGGCTCGGCGTGTATCCGAAGCCGGTGTTCGACATCATCGAGAAGCCGGTGGATTACATCGTGCAGAAAGTCGATCCACAGTACTTCGCGAAAGCGCGCCTCGTGTATCCGGCGGCTCCGGCCGCGCAGGAGCAGCATCACGAGGTGGCCTCGAAATGACCTGGAGCGACTCGCTCTTTCTGCTGCCGGAGATTGTTCTCTCCATTGGCGCCTCGCTTCTGCTGATCGCGCCGGTCAGCGGCATGCGGAAAGACGCGAATACCGCCAAGTGGGCGATGCTGGTGTTGCTCGCCATTACGGCGATCACCGTCTTCGTCTGCTCCGTCATTGTGGGCGGCGTTCATCAGACGCGCGGCTTTCGCGAGATGTTCGCGCTCGACGCGTTCGCGATTTTCTTCAAGCTGCTCTTCGTCGTCACAGTGGCGATGGTCACGCTGCTGTCCCACGACTACATCCGCGCCTCGCGTTACTCGGCCTGGGAGTATTACTCGCTCATGGCCTTCGCGCTGTGCGGGATGATGTTCATGGCGTCGGGCATTCATCTGGCGACCGTTTACGTAGGCCTCGAGCTCATGTCGATCTCGAGCTACATCCTCGCTGGCTACTTCAAGAACGAACAGAAGAGCACTGAGGCGGCGATGAAGTACTTCGTCCTCGGTGCGGTCAGTTCGGCCATCCTCCTGTACGGCCTGTCGCTGATTTACGGTGTAACCGGCTCACTGAACCTCGGCCGCGTGTCGCTGGCTATGTCAACGCTGGTCACGAACGACGCGCTCATGTTCGGCATCATGATGTTAGGCGCCGGATTGTGCTTCAAGATCGCGGCCGCGCCGTTCCACGTTTGGACGCCCGATGTCTATGAAGGTGCGCCCACGCCCATTACGGCCTTCCTTTCGACCGCCTCGAAAGCGGCGGCGTTTGCGATGTTCGCGCGCATCTTCTATGCGGGTCTGCATCACTTCCGTCTCGACTGGCAATACGTGCTCGCGACTGTCGCCGCCCTGTCGATGATCGTCGGCAACCTCGGCGCGATCACGCAGGACAACATCAAGCGCATGCTCGCCTACTCGTCGATCGGCCATGCGGGCTACGTGCTGCTCGGCATCATCGCGGTCAGCGAAATGGGGCTGCGGGGAGTGCTGATCTACTCGGTCGTCTATATCTTCGCCACGCTCGGAATCTGGGCCACGGTGCTCGCGCTCGAGAACCACGGCTATGCGTCCGAGGGGGTGGATGATTTCGATGGGCTGCACAGGCGGGGGCCGTATTGGGCGTTCGCCATGTTCGTCTTCCTGCTGTCGCTCGGCGGCATTCCGCCGACGGCGGGATTCATCGGCAAGTACTTTCTCTTCTATGCCGCGGTGGGGGCGGGATTCGGCTGGCTTGCGGTCATCGCGGTGCTGATGTCCGCCGTGTCGATGTTTTATTACCTGCGCATTGTCATGGCCATGTACCTGCGCGATGGGCGCGACGCGACGGTGGTTACGAGCGGCGGCGGATTGAAACTCGTCGCTGCGGTCTGCCTCGTCATCACGCTCATTCTCGGCGTCGTGCCGGCGCGGTTCATCGACGAGGCGGGGCGTTCGGGACGTCCGGTGGCGAAGCGGATCGCGGATGCCGGACGATAAACAGAAGCGCGAATATCGTCAGATGCTGGAGGCATCGGCGATCGCGTGGCTGTTTCCGATCGCCATCGGGCTCGGCGCGCTGTGGGGGTGGGGGATGGACAAGCTGTTCGGGACCTCCCCCTGGCTCACGGCCATCTTCACCGGCTTCGGCATCATCGCCGCGTTCGTGCAGCTGTTCCGGATCGCGGGTCAGTCGAAGTGACCGAAGAGCCGCCCTGGTACGAGCGGGAAACCCCCGCTGACGTCCTGCGCCGGGTGAAGCGGACAGCGCTCGCGGCCGCCGCGATTTTTGCGATTTTCTCGGCGATTTCGGCCGGATTCCGCGGGTTTCTCGGATTGACTTGCAGTGCAGCGGTGACTATGATCAGCTTCCTTTGGTTGGAGGAGATCGTCGACGTTCTGCTCCAACCGGCGGCACACCTGCACGCTCGGAGGCTGACGCTGCGCACCCTGGCGCGCTTCTTTCTCCTCGGTGTGGCGCTCACGGTCACGATCATCGTTGCTCGTTTCAATGCGGTTAGTGTGTTGCTGGGATTCTCGATCGTCGTGGTGGGAATCTGCGGCGAAGCTCTGTATTCGCTGTACCGAGAGGTAGCTGGAAGGTAGATGGAACACGAACACTCAATTCTGTACGGGCCGTTCAACAAGCTCGCTCATCCGCTCCTCGGCTTCGACGTGCCGGATCACGTGATCATGGCCCTGCTGGTGCTGCTCATCTGCGCGATCGTCTTTCCGCTCACGTCGCGCAAGATCAGCAAGGACAATCCGAGCAACTTCCAGCAGTTTCTCGAGCTCATCGTCGGCGGCCTGAAAGGCCTGCTGAACGACATCGTCGGTCCGCATTCGGAGCGCTTCCTCTACATCATCGGCGGCTTCGCGGTGTTCATCTTCATCTCGAACCTCATGGGGCTGTTCTTTTTCCTGCAGCCGCCGACGGGAAACATCAACACGACCTTCGCGCTGTCGCTGACGGCGTTTCTCTACTACAACTACCAGGGCATTCGCGCGCAGGGCGCAGGGCATTACCTCGCGCATTTCGCGGGCCCGATCT
>JALYOB010000518.1 GCA_030857085.1 Acidobacteriota bacterium
CGCTCTCGGCTGCGGCGGTGCGTCGATCGTCGTGCTGCTGCTCGTCTTCGCAGGCGGCGCGTTCCTCTCCGGCAACGGTTTCTCGCAATTCCTCGACATGACCCTCGGCATCACCGTAGGCCAGATGCGCGGCATGTACGCCGGCGACGTCTCGGCCGCGCGCAAGAAGTCGCTCGAAGCGGAGATCGAAACCATGCGCACGAAGCTGCGCGAGCAGAAGGTATCGATCCCGAACGTCCAGCCGTTCCTCCTCACCATGCGCGATGCGATGGACGACAAGCGGGTGACCGAGGCGGAGGCGGCGAAGATCGAGGAGACGGCGCGGAGCGTGAGCGCGAAGGCGAAGAAGTAACGCGCCTGGCTGCGACGTTTCTCCCCTCGCCCCGCCTGCGGGGAGAGGGTGGCGCGCAGCGCCGGGTGAGGGGCCGCGCATACGCGCTGGACAGTCGCATCGCGACGCGCGTACATCGCTCATCGCGCAATGCTCGCCGCTCTCCTTTTCCTCCTGACCTGCGCCGCAATCGCGGCGATCTGGAACCGCTGGTTTACGCCCCTGCCGCGGCGAATCGCCGTCACGTTCGTTCTGCTGACGAGCGTCTATTGCGCACCCACGCTCTTCACCAATCGCGTCGACGTGCCTGCACGTCTGGCAAACGTCGCGTATCCGTGGAAGGCGACCGGCGTTGCGCCTGTGAACGCCAATACCGGCATTGTGTTCACACAACTCGTGCCGTGGACGCGCAATGCGCGCGAGCAACTGCTGCATGGCGAGCTGCCATTGTGGAATCGCAATTCGGCGGCGGGCGCGCCGCTGCTCGCGAATCAGCAGACTGCGATCTTTCATCCCTTCACCCTCCTCGGATTATTGGTGCCGATCGGGAAGGCGTTCACGCTCAGTGCGGCGTTGCGCATTTTTGCGGTGCTGCTTTTTACGTTCGTGTTTCTGCGGCGCTGGACGCAAAACGATGCGGCGGCGGTGTTCGGCGCGATCGCGTATGCGTTCTGTACATTTCACATGGTCTGGCTGCTGTTTCCGCTCGGTCTCGCATCGATGATGCTGCCGGCGGTATTGACCGGCATTCAGGAACTGGTCGCGACCCGTACCCGCGCCGCGTATGTGCTGTTGACGATTGCGCTCGCGTGCACTGTGCTCGGCGGACATCCGGAGTCGGCATTGTGGGTCTGGCTCACCGCCGTCGCGTACACGTTCTATTGCGCAAGAACAGACTGGCGGGCGATCGCATGGAGCGCGAGTGCGTTCGTCGTGGCCATGCTGCTGACGGCGTTCTTCTGGTTGCCGACATTGACGGTCCTGCAATCGAGCGGACGGTTTGAGGCAGTGCAATCGGCGGAAGCGAATCCCGCCAATCACGGGCTGTCCTACGAATGGCTGCTGACCTTCATCGCTCCGAACGTGCTCGGCAATCCCGTGCGTGCCGATTACGTCCCGCCGCGCGGCAGCCATCCTGCCGTGCTCAATGATTATGGCGAGGTCGCCTCCAGTTACGCCGGACTGATTCCGCTGGCGCTGGCGCTCGCGTCGCCGCTGGTGGTACGGCGGCGGCCGATCGGCTTCGCCTGGTTTCTGATGCTCTTTGCTCTGCTTGCCGTGGCCGAGGCGCCATTGTGGCGCGACGGATTACGGGCCATTCCGCTCGCCGGCATCAGCATTCAACAGCGTCTGCGCATTCTGTGGGACCTCGGCGTCTGTATCGCGGCCGCATTGACGGTTACGGAGCTCTCACGGAAATCCGCGATCCTCTGTTGTTCCGGGGCAATTGCAGCTTTCATTGCCGTTCACACGCTCCGTCCACTTGCAATCGAGCCGCTGGCAATCGCGCAATTCGCGATTCCGATCGCTGTCGCGTTCACCATGATCTTCGTGCGCGGTCGCATCTGGATCGCGTCGGCGCTGGTGATCGTCGACCTCTGGTCCGCGACGTATCGCTACAACCCTTCCGCGCGACCGGAAGAGTTGTATCCGGTGACCGGCGCCATTCGCTACCTGCAGGAACACGCGCGCGGCGCGAACCGCATGGCGGCGTGGGGCTGGTCCTTCCTCCCTGAGACACCCGGCTATTACGGACTCGAAGACGTCAAAGCCACTGATCCGATTCACAATGCGCGCTATCTGCGTCTGTTGCACGGCTATTTAAATGTGGAATCCGGGTCGTACGACCTGGTCCTTCGCAATTACAAACAGCCGTTTTTCGATTACCTCAATATCCGCTATCTCTATGTGCCGCCCGAGCACGAGCTCAGCGATCCGAAATTCGTGCTCCGCTACAAAGGAAAAGACGGCGCGGTGCTCGAAAATCGCAGCGTCCTGCCGCGCTACTTTCTCGTGCGGAACGCGCGCATCGAGCCCGACTTTGGTCTCACCGTCTGGTACTCGCGCGAGATTCGCAACTTCGGCATTGACGCAATGGTCGATCACGTCCCGCGGCAGGTGCAGCGAGCCGCGCCGCACTTGCCGACCACGGGCAACTTGGCGTTCGCAGGAGGGGAGGTCCGCCTCCTCGATTACCAGCCCGCGCGCGCTCTACTCGAGGTAGAAAGCCGCGGCTGGAACCTCCTCGTCACGAGCGACGCGAGCTGGCGTGGCTGGCGCGCGTACTGGAACGGTTCGCGGCAACCGCCGGTCATCGTCAACGGCGCTTTTCTCGGCGTCTTCGTGCCGCCGGGCCGCGGAAAGCTGCTCCTCCGCTACGCGCCGGACGAGCTGCGCACCGGGTGGCAGGCCGCTGCTGCCGGAATGCTTCTGCTCGGTGCGATGCTCGTCATCCTGCGGCGCCCGACCGCCGCACGCGATACGATTCGCCGTTGACCATGTCGCGCTTCAAGCTCATCTCCTCGTTCCAACCGCAGGGCGACCAGCCCGAGGCGATCCGGCAGCTCGTCGAAGGCATCAATGCGGGCGATCCGCATCAGGTCCTCCTCGGCGTCACCGGCTCGGGAAAAACGTTCACCGTCGCGAAAGTCGTCGAGGCCATCAACCGGCCGACGCTCGTCCTCAGTCACAACAAAATCCTCGCGGCGCAGCTGTATCAGGAGTTCAAGAACTTCTTCCCGGAAAACCGGGTCGAGTATTTCGTCTCCTATTACGACTATTACCAGCCCGAGGCGTACATCCCGCAGAACGATCTGTACATCGAAAAGGAGATGACCAAGAACGACGAGATCGACAAACTGCGTCTCGCGGCGACGAAGGCACTCTTTGAACGCCGCGACGTGATCATCGTCGCCTCGGTCTCCTGCATTTACGGCATCGGCGATCCCGAGCTCTATTACGGCATGTTGCTGTTCTTCGAGCGCGGCGTGGAAAAGCCGATGACCGAATATCTCCGCAAGCTGACGGAGATGCAGTACGAGCGTACGCCGTATGACCTCGCGCGCGGCAATTTCCGCGTGCGCGGCGATGTGCTCGAAGTCTGGCCGGCCTATGAAGACGACGCGGTGCGCATCGAGTTCTTCGGCGACGAAATCGACAAGATGGTGCGCATCGATCCTGTGACCGGGCGCACGTCGGGACAGGAATACGATCGCCTCGCAATTTATCCCAGGACGCACTATGTGACGCCGCGGCAGCGATTGATGCAGGCGATGGAAAACATCCGCGTCGAGCTCGATGAACGCGTTGCCGAATTGCGCGCGCACGACCGTCTGCTCGAAGCGCAGCGATTGTCGCAGCGCACCATGTTCGATCTGGAGATGATCGCGGAGCTCGGCTACTGCAACGGCATCGAGAATTACTCACGCC